>NZ_ATDO01000129.1:0-115485 GCF_000445085.1 Sphingobium sp. HDIP04
CCGGCCGCTGCCGGACCTGGGCAGCGGCGTGGGCGACCCCGCCCGTCAGCGTTTCCGTCGCCTTGTCCTTCGCGTCCTGCTTGAGCCGGGCGGGGGCGACGCGCGCCTTGGCCGCAAGGGCGCTGGAGAGGAGCGCGGCCTTGCGCGCATCCGCCCGCGCCGCCGCATCCCGATAGGCTTCCTCGCGCTTCACGGCTTCACCGCCTTCTTCATCCGGCCGATGCGCCCCTTCGCGACCAGCAGCAGCAGCAGCGCGACGACCAGCGCGCCGCCGAACACCGCCGCCGCCGCCCAGCCTGGCCCGACAAGGGGCGACAACGCCAATATGACGCCCACCAGCCCGGCGACGATCGCCGCGAAGACAAGCATGACGCCCGCCGTCGCGAAGATCAGCGCGTCGCGGACCCCTGCGCCGATGATGCCGGCGCGCAGCTTCTGCCGTTCGGCTTCCGCTTCCGCATAGGCCCGCCCGTCGCTGTACAGGCGCGCGAAGACGTCCCGCACGGACTCTTGCTGTGCCTCGTTCTGCAGGGGCTCTTGGGTCAAAATATCCTCCGCCCCGGCGCCGGGGCCTTATCGTCCGTCAATGGGCAGGGACGCGATCAGGCGTCTTCGTCCGGCCCCTTGGCAAGGCGCATCAGCACGAAGCCGACCACCGCCGCCGCGCCGATGGCCACGGCGGGGCTCTTGCGCACGAAATCCCGCGCTTCGGTCATCAACTGGTCGACATCCTTGCTGTCCAGCGTCTTCGCCGCGCCGGCCACGGATTCGGCGGCCTGGCGGGCATAGTCGCCATATTGCGGACCCAGCTTCGCATCCACGGTGCCGGCCGTGTCGGAAATCAGCTTGGCCAGGCTCTGCATGGCCGATCCGGTCTTGTCCTTGGCGACGCCCGCGGCCGACTTGGCCGTCTTCGACGCCTGGTCCTTGAGCGGGTCGATATGCGCCTTCCAATCGACGGCGTTCAGCTTGTCGGCGGCGGCCTTCGCCGCCTTTTCGGCCTGCGCCTTGATCGGCGCGATCTGCGCGGTCCAGCCATGGGCGACGGCGCCGTTGCCGGGCGTCTTGGGCGCGGCGGCCTTGCGCGTGGTGGCGGTCTTGACGGGCGCGGCCTTCACCAGCGTGCCGGACAGGGCGGCCTTGGCCGGCTTGGCCTTGGGCGCCTTGGCGGGGCTGGCCTTTTTGACGCGCTTGGCGGGCGGGGTTTCGGGGGTGTCGGCCATCGTCCTAAGTCTCCCTTTGAAATGCAGCGGAATCGCGAAGCGGGCTGGCGGCTCTCCCTCTAATGCTTCCCACCGCCCACAGTTCCGTTGCCGTTACTATTTTGAGCATCGGCATTTTTCGAGTCCTTGCAAGCCCCCGCATTGCCAAGCGGAAGGTCGGTGGCTAAGCGGGGCGCGAAAAGCGACCAGAGCCAGTTCCAAGGAGCGATCCATGACCGCCATTCTCGATATCCACGCCCGCCAGATCCTGGACAGCCGCGGCAATCCCACCGTCGAGGTCGACGTGATGCTGGAGGATGGCAGCTTCGGCCGCGCCGCCGTGCCGTCGGGCGCGTCCACCGGGGCCTATGAAGCGGTCGAGAAGCGCGACGGCGACGCGACCAAATATCTGGGCAAGGGCGTGCTGGCCGCCGTCGCCGCCGTCAACGACCAGATCGCCGAGCAGATCATCGGCCTGGACGCCGAGGATCAGGCAGAAGTCGACGCCGCGATGATCGCGCTCGACGGGACGGACAACAAGTCGAACCTGGGCGCCAACGCGATACTGGGCGTCAGCCTGGCCGTAGCGAAGGCGGCCGCCGATGCGCGCGGCCTGCCGCTCTATCGCTATGTCGGCGGCGTCAACGCCCATGTGCTGCCGGTGCCGATGATGAACATCATCAATGGCGGCGAGCATGCCGACAACCCCATCGATTTCCAGGAATTCATGATCATGCCTGTCGGGGCGGAGAGCATCGCCGACGCCGTGCGGATCGGTTCGGAAATCTTCCATACGCTGAAGAAGGGCCTGCACGACAAGGGGCTTGCGACCTCGGTGGGCGACGAGGGCGGCTTCGCGCCCAACATCGCCTCCACCCGCGACGCGCTCGACTTCATCATGCTGTCGGTGGAGAAGGCGGGCTACAAGCCGGGCGACGATGTCGTGCTGGCGCTGGACTGCGCGGCGACCGAATTCTTCAAGAACGGCAAATATGAGATTTCGGGCGAGGGCCTGTCGCTCAGCCCGGTCGAGATGGCCGATTACCTCGCGGCCCTGTGCGCCGACTATCCGATCAAATCGATCGAGGACGGCATGAGCGAGGATGATTTCGAAGGCTGGAAGGCGCTGACCGACAAGATCGGCGGGAAGGTCCAGTTGGTGGGCGACGACCTGTTCGTCACCAACCCCAAGCGCCTGGAAATGGGCATCGGCAAGGGGCTGGCCAACTCGCTGCTGGTCAAGGTGAACCAGATCGGATCGCTGACCGAAACGCTGGCCGCCGTCGACATGGCGCACCGGGCGCGCTACACCGCCGTCATGTCGCACCGTTCCGGCGAGACCGAGGACGCGACCATCGCCGACCTGGCCGTCGCCACCAATTGCGGCCAGATCAAGACCGGCTCGCTCGCCCGTTCCGACCGGCTCGCCAAGTATAACCAGCTTATCCGGATCGAAGAAGAACTGGGCGACATCGCGCTTTACGCAGGCCGTTCGATTTTCCGTTAAGTCGAATATCCGCCACCGGCCGCAAGCGCCTTAAATTTCGCTTGCGGCTGGCCCTTCCCTGTGATTCAACTGGCCCATGGCGCATATCGCGAAACTCCGCATATTGCTTTTTTCGGCTTTCGGGCCTGCGATTGCGGTGCTTCTTCTTCTCTTCTTCGCGGGCTATGTGGTGTTGGGTTCCAACGGCGTTCTGGCCTGGGGCGACTACAAGCGGCAGCTCCATCATGCGCGCGCCGAACTGAAGCAGGTCCAGGCCAGCCGGCAGGAGTTGAAGAACCGGGTGGACCTGCTCGATCCCCGGCGCGTCGATCCCGACCTTTCCGACGAGTTGATCCGGCGGGAACTGGGCGTCGTTCATCCTGATGAGGTGATCGTCCCGCTGAACTGATCGCCGCGGATGGCCGGCGGGTCGCCCTGACCGCGCTTTTGGGCGCCATGCCGCGTTGCATTTGGTGGCGGACTGTCGCTATATCGGCCTTCCTTCCATCCTCACCCACGCAAAAGGATAAGAGCCTTGGCGAAACCAACGACGCCGCGTCCTTCACGCGCAAAGGCAAAGGCGGCTGCACCCGCCGCCGGCGCGGACCATAACCGGCCTCGCCCCGACACTCCGAAAGATTATGACGCCAGCAAGGAGGAGTTGCTGGAATTCTACCGGCAGATGGTGCTGATCCGCCGTTTCGAGGAAAAGGCCGGCCAGCTTTACGGCCTGGGCCTGATCGGCGGCTTCTGCCACCTCTATATCGGGCAGGAAGCGGTCGCCGTGGGCATCCAGTCGGCGCTTCAGCCGGGCAAGGACAGCGTCATCACCGGCTATCGCGATCATGGCCACATGCTGGCCTATGGCATCGATCCCAATGTCATCATGGCGGAACTGACCGGCCGGGAAGCGGGCATCTCCCGCGGCAAGGGCGGTTCGATGCACATGTTCAGCGTCGAGCATAAATTCTACGGCGGCCATGGCATCGTCGGCGCGCAGGTGTCGCTCGGCGCGGGCCTTGGCTTTGCGCACAAGTACAATAATGACGGCGGCGTCTGCGTCGCCTATTTCGGCGACGGCGCGGCCAACCAGGGCCAGGTCTATGAGAGCTTCAACATGGCCGAGCTATGGAAGCTGCCGATCATTTTCGTGATCGAGAACAACCAGTACGCCATGGGCACCAGCGTCAACCGCTCCTCGGCGGAAGACCAGCTCTATCGGCGCGGCGAGAGCTTCCGCATTCCCGGCATCCAGGTGAACGGCATGGACGTGCTGGCGGTGCGCGGCGCGACGGAAGAGGCGCTGAAATGGGTGCAGGCGGGCAATGGTCCCATCCTGCTGGAGATGAAGACCTATCGCTATCGCGGTCACAGCATGTCCGACCCGGCCAAATATCGGTCGCGCGAGGAAGTGCAGTCGATGCGCGAAAAGTCCGACCCGATCGAAGGCGTCAAGAAATATCTGGCCGAAATGGGCGTGGGCGAGGACGAACTCAAGAAGATCGACCAGGACATCCGCAAGGTCGTCAGCGACGCGGCGGATTTCGCCGAAACCTCTCCCGAACCGGAACTGCACGACCTTTATACCGACGTGCTGGTGGAGCAATATTAATGGGTATCGAAATCAAGATGCCGGCGCTGTCCCCGACGATGGAGGAAGGCACGTTGGCGAAGTGGCTGGTGAAGGAAGGGGACGAGGTCCGCTCGGGCGACATCTTGGCCGAGATCGAGACCGACAAGGCGACGATGGAATTCGAAGCTGTCGATGAAGGCAAGATCGGCCAGATCATGGTGGCCGAGGGGACCGAGGGCGTGAAGGTCGGCACCGTCATCGCCACCATGGCCGCGGATGGGACGAGCGAGACCGCCCAGGCCCCGAAGGCCGCGGAAAGCGCGCCGCCGGCCGCTCCCGAAGCCGCTCCGGAACCCAGGAAGGCCGAAAGCGGCACCGCCAAGCTGGCGACCGAGGCCAAGGCGACCGTCAAGGATCCCGCGCTGCCCGAGGGCACCGGATATATCAAGACGACCGTGCGCGAAGCGCTGCGCGACGCCATGGCGGAGGAAATGCGGCGCGACGAGCGCGTCTTCGTCATGGGCGAAGAGGTGGCGGAATATCAGGGCGCCTACAAGGTCACCCAGGGCCTGCTGGAGGAGTTCGGGGACCGGCGCGTCATCGACACGCCGATCACCGAATATGGCTTTGCCGGCATCGGCGCGGGCGCGGCGATGGGCGGGTTGAAGCCGATCGTCGAGTTCATGACCTTCAACTTCGCGATGCAGGCGATCGACCACATCATCAACTCGGCGGCCAAGACCAACTACATGTCCGGCGGCCAGATGCGCTGCCCCATCGTGTTCCGTGGCCCGAACGGCGCCGCCAGCCGCGTCGCCGCGCAGCACAGCCAGAATTACGGTCCGTGGTATGCGTCGGTTCCGGGGCTGATCGTGATCGCCCCCTATGACGCGGCCGATGCCAAGGGCCTGCTCAAGGCGGCGATCCGCTCGGACGATCCGGTCGTGTTCCTGGAAAACGAACTGGTCTACGGCCGCAGCTTCGACGTGCCAGAGGTGGACGACTATGTCCTCCCCATCGGCAAGGCGCGCATTGTCCGCGAGGGCAAGGATGTGACGCTGGTCAGCTACTCCATCGGCGTCGGCGTGGCGCTGGAAGCGGCTGAGGCGTTGGCCGGCGAAGGCATCGATGCGGAGGTCATCGACCTGCGCACGCTGCGCCCGCTCGACACGGCGACGGTGCTGGAGAGCCTGAAGAAGACCAACCGCCTGGTGGTGGTGGAAGAGGGCTGGCCGGTCTGCTCGATCGCGTCTGAAATCGCGGCCGTGGTGATGGAGCAGGGCTTCGACGACCTCGACGCCCCGGTGCTGCGCGTAACCAACGAGGATGTGCCGCTGCCCTATGCGGCGAATCTGGAAAAGGCGGCGCTTATCGACGCAGCCCGGGTTATCGCGGCGGCGAAGAAGGTTTGTTATCGGTAGGAATTGGGACAGGGGAGCGGCGCATGCCGCTCCTCTGTCAACTACAGGTCGATGCAGTCACATTTTCCGGGTTGTAGATGCCTACGCCGCCTGTTGGTCCTGCATATTCGCGATTATCCCGGACATACATTCCTGCTGTCTCCACCATGCTAGACAAGTTGAGCCAGCGCGATCCGATCAACGGCTGATATCTGTACGCCACCTCGGCAAGGATGACCGCGCCACCCTCAGGCGCCTTCAGCGTCTGGCTATTTACCGAAATGCCCGTCAGATTAGTGTCGCCCTGCTTGCCGAAGCCGGAGGAGTAAGTCAGGCTGCCTCGGCATCTCTGCCAACGGATGCGGTAGCGGTCCGTCGTATTAGGGTTCGCCACCGGCTCAAGGCTGGTGAGGACGACTTTTCCGTTGGTGAACAGGCCCAGGGCGGAACCCTGGAGGTCGGCACCCGTCATCAGATCATTTATTTGTGCTTCCGTTATCTGTTTGGTTGATAACAGGTCGCCTGTTCCAATGCGGGAACCATCATCCGCGAGCCGTAACGCTAACTGGCTGACCCGCATTTTGGTGACTGTATAGTTGGCCAGCTCGGCAGCCGTAAGCGTAGCCACCAGGACGAATGGCAGGCATAGGGCGAATTCAACCACCGCGATACCGTTCTGCGCGCGGATTAGGCCACAAATCCAGTTCGAACCCCGCGCAAAAATATTGCTGTTCCTCCTCATGGGCAATTCCTCACGACGGAAACAGGTTCGCCGGGTTTCTGGCCATAGGGCTGGTTAGTCAGCACGGTCTTTGCCGAGAGATGGACCTTGCCGGGCAGGCCGATCATCTTGTCCAGAGGGAAGAAGCGGGGATATTGGACGTCCACGATCATGACCACGGCTGCCTGGGTGCCGCCCTGACCTTCGCTGCCGCCGTCCGCATCCCGAACGCCGTTGCCATTATTGTCCTGAAACGGCTCCCCATCATCGCATTTGTCGTTGCCGTTATTGTCATTATAGGGTTCTGCGACCGCCTGTGCCGCCTTCGTGTAGGAATAGAAGTTGCGACGGCTGATGCTCACATCGGCATTGGCCGCGAGCCGCTTGACCTGATCTTCGATCTTCTGGTTGATGGCCAACTGCGTCGTTTCTTCCTGCGCGCTTTCCAGCGTCGAATCCCGCGCCGCCTTCTGCACCACGCCCTGAAGCACGCCCTGCATGTACAGCGTATGCGCCAGGTCGAGCGCGCCAAGCATCAGCAGCAGGAACACGGGCGCGATCAGCCCGAATTCCGTGATGGCGGTGCCCCGCTGGTCGCTGGAGCGACGGAAAAGCGCTGCCACTGACATCAGCTTGTCAGCCTGAGTTGGGAAATCTGATTGGCGATATTGCGGAAAGTCTGTTGCAGGGCGGCCGAACTCTGGGCCGAGAAGAAGCGATCCTTGCTGGCGCAATCCGTCAATATATTTTCGATGGTGGTGTTCTTCGTGCCGAACCATACCACCCACAGCGTCGTGTTGGGCATGTTCTTGATTGCAGCGCATGTTGCCGCCGTCCGGGCGTAAACCTGCTGTGTCAATGTCGCACTGGTGGAGGTGCCATCCGTCGGAACCGTATTTGGATCGGTCTGACGGCGATCATACCAGGCCATGCCATAGGCCTGATAAATGTCTACATCGGTGTCGGCCTGACCATCGGTCATGAAAATGACGTGCCGCTGAATTTCTCCGCCGCGCGCCGTCGTTGCGTTTTCCGATGCGAACAGACCTGTGGGAGAAATCAGGCGCGCGCCCCAGATCAGGCCAATATCGTGATAGGTTCTACCGTTCGGCGTCAAAGTATCGACATAGCCATCGAAATCCGATGCAGAGGCCCACTGACGCAGTTTCGTGGCTGCGACCGGGCATTCGGTGCTGTTATTGGCAGAAAAGGCGCTGAACGTGGTGATGTCGCTCGTACTTCTGGTGCTGTCATAATAGGTTGTACCGCGCCGATATATAGTTTGACCCAGAGCAGGCGCCCATTGCGTTTCTGGCGCCGTCGTGGGTAGCGCATTGACGTCAAGGTCGAAGGCGCCTTCCGGGAGCGGGATATAGGTTGTCGCGCGCGCAGTTTGCCGTTCTTCGATGCAACCGTTCCACGTTATAGTCCTGTCGTTATAATAGGATGAATTCAGTTGATTGTTCGTCGTGCCGCCGATGGGCAAGGTGACTGTTCCAGCGGCGGTCCATCCATTACCGCTTTTCAGTCCACGCAAATCGAAAGATACCAAGCCGTAATGCCAGGCATTGAACGCGACTGTGTCTGAAGTGGCGGTGTCGGACCACTGATAGGTATAGGTGCGCGTATAGGATCGCGATCTTATTTGGTAGGTGCATCTCTTGTTGTTCGAGGTCCAACTGACAAACTGGCGCTGCGTATCCTGCCACGGCCGCGTGGCCTGCCAGTTGCCATGTCCCTGCAAGCCGCCATTGCTCTCATTGATGCCATTGCTGAGGGTTCCGGTGGCAACCGAGGATTCCGTGGGATCGACATAAGTCGATTTACAGAGCGCATCGCTAGCGGTGGTTGCGGTCTTCTGGGTCCAACTGATCCATAGCCAGTCTGTTTTGTCGCTGTCGACATAGGATACAGGCCGACCATATACGACGACCCGTTCACGTGACTGATAGGAGGAAAAATCCCTGAACCATTCGGGCGGAAGCAGCCTGCCGACATTCACGTTGGTGGCATAAGGCACGAAGCCGAAACGAATCTGGGTTTCCGAACTGGTGCCGCCAGAAGGAGCGCCGCCATCACATGCTGCGACGGTGTCCAGCCTGGCCACGATCTCGAAGAAGCATCTAACAGCGCGTCGCAAGCCGACGATCTTCGTCTCGGTATCTCCGGAAATGGCACTCGCCATTGAACCTGTGGTGTCCAACACGAACATCACATCGGTATTCGGCAGGCGCATTTCGGCGTCGCAAGTGACCTCGATAGTTTTGGAATTAATGCCGAAAATCCGCATGATCGCCATCGGCAGCGGCACAGACGCTGTGCCGGTAACCTTACCCGCGGACTCGCTGAACGATCGCATTACCGTTCCGCTGCCATAGGAGCCTGGCCGGAAATTGGCGTCGAACATCCCATTGGCGGCATTCAGCGCCTGGTTGTTGTTGGCGGCCCATGCGCCGCCGCCCATGGTCTTGCGGCCCGCCAGAGCGCCAGCGTCGCAGGCTTGTTGCAGCCTTGACTTGGTCAGATAGATGCGGCTCATGTCGACGCCGCCGCCGATCAATCCCATAAGCGGCAGGACGGCCGCCGCCACAATGGCCAGCGTATTGCCCGCCTGATTGTGGTAAAGCCGCATCAGAATGAACAGCGCGCGCTTGATCCGATCGCCCATAATCCGCTCTGCCTTCGCTTGCCCCGCATCCCCAATTCAGGCAGGGCACCCCCATGCCCGTCAGGGGCAATTGCCAGGATCACTATGCCGGTTGGGGTTAAAAAGCTGATAATTTCGACAAAATCCATTTCGTTCGATATAGGTGAATGGATAAGGTGAGCGACGATCTCGCCCCCTTGCCGTCGCTGCTCAGCGCCTATGCCGGCCCGGACGCGCCCCGTCATCGGTTGGTCTGGGCGCTCGATGCCCGCTTCTCGCGGCTCGTGGCGACGACGAGCGAGCCTGTCATCGGGCAGATGCGCATGGCCTGGTGGAACGATGCCCTGACCGACGAAAGCGGCGTCAGGGGGCGGGGCGAACCCTTGATCGATGCGATGCGGGAGATAAAGGGCCTGCCGCCCTGCGGGCTTTCGCAATGGCTTGACGGCTGGGAAGCGTTGATCGGGGAGGTGGACCTTCCCGGCTATGCGGAGGGGCGGGGCGGCGGGCTGTTCCGCGCTCTGGCGGGGCGGGAGGATATGCCGCCATGGCTCGACCGGGCGGGAGCGGCCTGGGCCTTGTGGGATCTGTCCGGACATTGTGCGGACCGGCAGGTTGCGGAAAAGGCAATCGATCTGGCGCGGGGATATATAACCGGCGGCGGGCTGCCCTGGCCGAAGGAATGGCGCCCGTTGCGGATCGCCTGTCAGCTTGCGCGTCGCGACATCGAAAAGGGCCGCCGCGCGCCGGCGGGATTGACCCCGGCGCTATATTGGCGATTGGTGCGCGTCGCGCTGCTGGGGCGATAGGGGGATAGTGTGGAGCGAGTTCTGGGGGGTGCGATAGCGGCATTGCTGCTGGCGGCGGCTGGACTGTTCTGGTGGCAGGGACGGGCAAACAATCAACCCGTGCCCCACCCTTTGGTCGGATCGCCCCCGCCGCCCGCTGTCGACGCCCTGCCGGAAGGCGATCCGGACGCTTCGGGGGAGGCGCCGCCCATGCCCGGCGAAGCGTCGCCGCAAAGCCGCGAGCAGAAGCGATTTGCCCGTTACGACCGCAATCGCGACGGCGTCATCTCGCGGGTCGAGATGATGGGCAGCCGCGTCAGGGCGTTCAAGGCGCTGGACCGCGACAATGACAATCTCCTCTCCTTCGAGGAGTGGGCGGTGACGACGTCGGACCGCTTCGCCAGGGCGGACGCCAATGGCGACGGCAGGCTGACACCCGCCGAATTCGCGACGACCGCCCCGAAACGCGCGGCCGCGCCGAAATGCCGATGCTGACGCGTCAGGCCGGCTGAAGTTCGCCCAGCCAGGCGCCCAGCGCGGCGCGGGCGCGGGCGGTCATCGCTTCCTTGCGCTGTTTCTTCTTCACATCCTCCAGCGGCGGGAAGAGGCCGAAATTGACGTTCATCGGCTGATAATCCGCCGTCTCGACATTGCCGGTCACATGGCCGAGCAGCGCGCCCAGCGCGGTTTCCGGCGGCAGCGGCGCGAGCGGCCGGCTCAATATCTCGGCCGCGGCAAATCGCCCGGCGAGCAGCCCGATGGCCGCGCTCTCGACATAGCCTTCGCAGCCCGTCACTTGGCCTGCAAAGCGGATATGCGGCGCGCTTTTCAGGCGCAGCGTGCCATCCAGCAGCTTGGGACTCTGGATGAAGGTATTGCGATGCAGGCCGCCCAGCCGAGCGAATTCCGCCTTCTCCAGACCCGGAATGG
This sequence comes from Sphingobium sp. HDIP04, assembly GCF_000445085.1. NCBI lineage: Bacteria > Pseudomonadati > Pseudomonadota > Alphaproteobacteria > Sphingomonadales > Sphingobiaceae > Sphingobium > Sphingobium sp. HDIP04. The sequence goes on from NZ_ATDO01000129.1 coordinate 10,748, forward strand.
TGCGGAACAATTCGACCTGCGCGCCATGTTTCAGCTTGGTCTGGAAGCCGACCATGTTCCACAGCGTGCCCGAAGCATTGTCCTGCCGCAACTGCACCACGGCATAGGGCCACCGGCCGGTGCGCGGATCGTCCAGGCCCATCGGCTTCATCGGCCCGTGACGCAGCGTTTCCGGGCCGCGTGACGCCATCACCTCGATCGGCATGCAGCCTTCGAAATAGGGCGTGTCCTTTTCCCACTCCTTGAAGTCGGTCTTTTCGCCGTCCAGCAGTCCCTGGACGAAGGCCTGATACTGATCCCTGTTCATGGGGCAGTTGATGTAATCCTTGCCCTCGCCGCCGCCGGGGCCGATCTTGTCCCAGCGATTGGCCATCCAGCATTTGTCCATGTCGATGCTGTCATGATGCACGACCGGCGCGATGGCGTCGAAAAAGGCGAGATGGTCGATCCCGGCCGCCTGCCCGATGCTGGCGGCCAGCGCGGGGGCGGTCAGCGGGCCGGTGGCGACGATGGTCATGCCCTCCGCCGGCAGCGCGTCGATGCGCTCCCGCACGATCTCCACATTGGGGTGGCTGGCCAGCGCGCGGGTGACGCCGTCGGAGAAAATATGCCGGTCCACCGCCAGCGCCGATCCGGCGGGCACCTTGGCCGGTTCCGCCTGCGCCATGATCAGCGATCCCAGCCGCCGCATCTCCTGATGCAGCAGGCCCACGGCATTCTTGTCCGCATCGTCGGATCGGAAGCTGTTGGAGCAGACCAGTTCGGCCAGCCCCTCCGTCTGGTGCGCGGGGGTCATGTCGCCGCTTCCGCGCATTTCCGACAGGCGGACCTTCACGCCCGCCTGCGCCAATTGCCATGCCGCTTCCGTGCCCGCGAGTCCGCCGCCGATGATATGAACCTGATGCATGGGGCGACCCATGGTCCCCCGCGACGCGCAGGTCAACCGCTGTCAGGCGACGGCCAGATCCGCTTTGCCCTGATAGGCGGCCTCGTCCAATATCCCTTCCCGCTTGGCGACGATGGTGGCGACCAGCACCTGTCCCGCGACATTGACGGCGGTGCGCCCCATGTCGAGGATCGGGTCTATGGCCAGCAGCAGGCCCGCGCCCTCCAGCGGCAGGCCGAGCGTGGAAAGCGTCAGAGTCAGCATCACGATGGCGCCGGTCAGGCCAGCCGTCGCGGCCGATCCCACCACGGATACGAAGGCGATCAGCGCATAGTCCGCCGCATGAAGCGGTATGCCGTAGAAACCGGCGACGAATATCGCGGCCAGCGCCGGATAGATGGACGCGCAACCGTCCATCTTCGTGGTCGATGCCAGCGGAATGGCGAAGGCGGCATAGCCCTTTTCCACCCCCATCCGCTCGGTCACGGTTTCGGTGACGGGCAGGGTGCCGACCGAGGATCGCGACACGAAGCCAAGCTGGATGGCGGGCCATGCCTTGGCGAAGAAGGGCAGGGGACTAAGGCCGTTGGCGGCGAGCAGCAGCGGATAGACCACCAGCAGCACCAATGCGAGACCCAGATACACCGCCCCCGCAAAGCCGCCGAGCTGGGCCAGCGCGCTCCAGCCATAGGTCGCGACGGCGCTGCCGATCAGGGCGGCCGAACCGATGGGCGTCAGGCGGATGATCCAGCCCAATATCGCCCGCACCACGGCCAGCAGCGAACGGACGAAGGCCAGGAAAGGTTCGGCTTTCTCCCCGACCTTCAGCGTCGCAAGGCCGATGGCGATGGAGACGACCAGCAATTGCAGGATGTTGAAGGACAGGCTGGTGGTCGCGCCTGTATCCGTGACCTTGGTGCTGGCGGACAGGGCGAAGCTGTTGCCGGGGACCAGGCCTTTCAGGAAATCGAGCCAGCCGCCCACGGAATCCGGCTTGGCAGTTGCCAGCGCCTGTCCGTGGAGGCCGGAACCCGGCTGGACGATCAACCCGATGGCCAGGCCGATGACGACGGCGATCAACGCCGTGATCGCGAACCAGAGCAGCGTCTGCCCCGCCAGCCGGGCCGCATTGTCCAGCGCGCGCAGATTGGCGATGGAGGCGATGATGGCCGCGAACACCAGCGGCGGCACCACGGCCTTGAGCAGCGAGACGAAGATCGATCCCGTCGTCTTGAGCGCGGTCGCCAGCCCGTTGAGATCGCCGTCCGGCCCAGGCCCCATAGATCGCGCCACAAGACCGAGCAACAGGCCGACAGCCATGCCGACCAGAACCTGAAATCCGAAACTGCGATAGTTGATGGCCATGGGCATTTCCTTCGGGCGACCGGCGCGCGATATGGGGAGCGGCTCCGCCAGATGCGCGCAAGCAATTCTTTATGGGGGTGAATGCGGATAAGGACGCCCTCTTTCCGCTACTTGACGGCCAAACGGATTGGCGGCCGCGATCCGCTATGCCACAGAATGGACCGAAATCCAGCAGGAGATGCGATTTGACGAATTGGTGGGCGGTTCCGATGGCCCTGATCCTGCCCGCGCTAATCCTGCCCCGCGCCGCGCAGGCCGCCGGCGATCCGGCACTGGCCAAGGATGTGCTCGTCCGATCCATCGCCTTTCGCACGGTCGAGGGGCAGGGGCAGGTGCCCCGTCTGGCCGCTTATTATGCGTCGGTGCTGCGGCAGGCGGGCTTTGCGGCGGCGGAGGTCGAGATCATGCCGATGGGCGAAACGGCCAGCCTGGCCGCGACCATCCGGGGCAGCGATCCGCGGCTCAAGCCCCTGCTGCTGACCGGCCATATGGACGTGGTGGCCGCCAATCCTGCGGACTGGGCGCGCGATCCCTTCGTGCCGGTCGAAGAGAATGGCTATATTTTCGGCCGGGGGGCGGAGGACAATAAATATGACGTCGCCATGATGGTGGCGATGCTTGCGGGCCTGCGCAAAGAGGGCTGGCGACCCCGGCGGACCGTCACGCTGCTGCTGTCGGGCGATGAGGAAACCCATATGCGCACCGGCAGGGCGCTGGCGGAGAAATACAGGGATGCAGAATTGCTGCTGAACGGCGACGGCGGCGGCGGGCTGCTGGACGAGGGCGGGCGGGCCGTGCTGTACCAGTTGCAGGCGGGCGAGAAGACCTATGCCGATTTCGAGATCGCCTTCACCGATGCGGGCGGCCACAGCAGCGCGCCGACGCCGGGCAATCCCATCCATCGCATGGCGCGGGCCATCGGTCGGATCGCGGCCTATCGTTTTGTGCCGATGCGCAATGAACTGACCAGGGCATCCCTGCTGCTGTCGGCCGATCGGATCGGCGGCGCGGCGGGCGCGGCGATGCGGCGCTATGCGGAGACGGGGGACAGGAAATCGGCCGATCTTCTGTCCGACTATCCCGAATTCGTGGGACAGGTGCGGACGACCTGCGTCGCCACCATGGCGCAGGCGGGCCATGCGCTCAACGCCTTGCCGCAGAGCGCGAAGGTGGATGTCAATTGCCGCATCTTTCCCGGCGTCGCCATCGATGCGGTGAAGGCGGAACTGGCGCAGGTGATCGACGATCCGGGCGCGAAGATCGCCACGCTGGACGATCCGCAGGCCAGCAGCGCCTCCCCCCTGCGCAAGGACGTGGTGGATGCGGTGAGGGCGGCGGTGGCGGCGCGCCATCCGGATATTCCGGTCATTCCCTCCATGTCGGCGGGGGCGACGGACAGCCTTCATTTCCGGGCGCTGGGGGTGCCGAGCTATGGCGTGTCCAGCCTGTTCCAGCGCGGCGAGGACGGCTTTGCCCATGGGCTGGACGAGCGGGTGCCGGTGGCGGGAATTCCGGCGGCGCTCGACCAGTGGGAAAGGGTGGTGAAGGCTTTGGCGGGATAATCGCCCCAATGCGCGACGTGCTCCTGCCTGCGCAGGAGCACGTCGCGTCAGGAATTCGACTTATTCCCGCTGCGCCGCGATGCTGTTCGCGGCGGAGAGGACCGCTTGGACCGAGGCGGTCGCGACGTCGGTGTCGGTGCCGATGCCGAAGATGGTGCGGCCATCGGGCGTGCGGCATTCGACATAGGCGGCCGCCGCGACGTCCGTGCCTGCGCCGATGGCATGTTCGCTATAATCCGCGACCTCCAGATCGACGCCCAGTTCGTCGCGCAGCGCGGCCAGCACCGATGAGATGAGGCCGTTGCCGCGCCCGGAAATCGAGCGCTCGCCGCCCTTGTGCGTGATCTTGCCGGTGAAGATGCGGTCGCCAGCAGCGCCGCTCTCATGATAGTCGATCAGGCTGTAGGGCTGTTCGCCCGCCAGGCGATAATGGGTCTCGAACGCGGCCCATATGTCGGCGGCGTTGAGTTCGCGGCTGCTTTCGTCGGCCAGCGCCTGCACCACCTTGGAGAAATCGGCCTGCATCCGCTTGGGCAGTTTCAGCCCCTTGTCCTGTTGCAGCACCCAGGCGACGCCGCCCTTGCCGGACTGGCTGTTCACGCGGATCACGGCCTCATAGTCGCGGCCCAGATCCTTGGGGTCGATGGGCAGATAGGGCACGTCCCAGATCTGGTCGTTGCGCGCTTCCTGCCCGGCGAAGCCCTTTTTGATCGCGTCCTGATGGCTGCCGGAAAAGGCGGTGAACACCAGTTCGCCCGCATAGGGATGCCGCGGGTGGACGGGCAACTGGTTGCAATATTCGACGGTCTGGATGACCTCGTCGATGTCGCTGAAATCCAGCCCCGGATTGATGCCCTGCGTGTACATGTTGAGCGCCACCGTCACCAGGTCGCAATTGCCGGTGCGCTCGCCATTGCCGAACAGGCAGCCTTCGATGCGGTCCGCGCCCGCCATCAGGCCCAGTTCGGCGGCCGCCACGCCGGTTCCCCGGTCATTATGGGTGTGCAGCGATATCACCACGCTGTCGCGCCGGGAGATGTTGCGGCAAATCCATTCGATCTGGTCGGCATAGATATTGGGCGTCGCGCATTCGACCGTGGCGGGCAGGTTCAGGATCAGCGGCTTTTCCGGGGTCGGCTGCAATATGTCGATCACCGCCTCGCAGCATTCCAGGCTGAAATCCAGTTCCGCGGTGGAGAAGGTTTCCGGGCTATATTCGAAATGCCAGTCGGTGTCGGGCTGTTTCGCCGCATTGTCGCGCAGCAGCTTGGCGGCGGTGACGGCGATCTCCCGGATTTGCGGCCGGTCCATCTGGAACACGATGTTGCGCCACGCCGGGGACACGGCGTTGTAGACGTGAACGATGGCCTTCTTCGCGCCGCGCAGGCTTTCGAAGGTGGTGGCGATCAGGTCTTCGCGGGCCTGCGTCAGCACCTGCGGGAAGACATCGTCGGGGATCGCGCCGTCGCGGACCAGGCCGGAAATGAAATCGAACTCGGTCGCGCCCGCGCTGGGGAAGCCGACCTCGATCTCCTTCACGCCGACCTTCAGCAGCAGGTCGAAGAAGCGGCGCTTCTTTTCCGCGTTCATCGGGTCGATCAGCGACTGGTTGCCGTCGCGCATGTCGGTCGACAGCCAGCGCGGCGGCGCGGTGATGACCCGCGACGGCCACTGGCGGTTGGGCAGGTCCACCTGGGGGAAGGGGCGGTATTTCAGCGAGGGATCGTTCAGCATCATGACGAAAATGGCTTCTCTGCATACGGGCGAGCCTGTTGGCGTCTGCCCGGTGGTACGACTATCTGCTTGATTATGCCCTTAGGCGGATTGCCGCGTCGTTCAAGCGAAGAGCAGCACAAAAACCACGCCTAAGGGCGTGTAAGTCGTAGCAGGGGAAGAAGCGCGCGCTGCATGATGGGGCCGCTTTACCCGGAGTTGGGGGAAAGCGCAAGGTTGGTGTCGTTCGCGGATGGGCGGGGGAGCAGGCCGGGCCATTCCTTCTCCCTTGAGCGAGAAGGATACGGAGCCTTGCTGAGCGGCGCGAAGCTAGGCGCAGTTGGATGAGGGGGAGCGGGCCTGCGGCCCGCGCGATCCGAAGGATCGCAACCCCCTCACCCAGCTACGACTAGGCAGCAAGCTGCCAAGTCTGCGCAGCCTCGGCCAGAGGCACGTGACTCTGGCCGACCCTCAAGGGAGAGGGATATTGGGAGCGCTTATTTCTGGAACGCCGCGACGATCTTCAGTTCTACCGCGTCGCCGACCATCGGGACGCCATAGCCCATGCCGAAATCGCTGCGCTTGATCGTAGTCGTGGCGACGAAGCCGACATTTTCCTTGCCGCCCATCATCGCCGGGGCCTTGCCCGCGCCGTAGAATTCGGTGTCCAGCGTCACCGGCTTGGTGATGCCCTTGATGGTCAGGTTGCCGCTGATCTCCGCCTGGGTGCCCTGCACCTTCACCCCGGTCGACACGAAGGTCGCCTTGGGGAATTTGGCGGAATCGAAGAATTCCGGCTTCATCAGATGCTCGTCCAGCTTGGCGATGCCGGTCTTGAGGTTGGCGATCGGAACCTCGACCGAAACCTTGGCGGCGGAGGGGTTTTTCGGGTCGAGCGTCAGCGTGCCGGTCGATTCGGACAGGACGCCCAGATTGTTGGAAAAGCCCATATGGTCATAGGCGAAGAGAATCTGGGTGTGGCCGGGGTCGATCGTATAGGCGCCGCCGGTGACGCGCGCGGCGTCCTTCGCGCCGGGCGCGGCGGGCATTTGCTGGGCGATGACGGCGCTGCCGCCGGCCAGGGCGATCAGGGCGGCGGCGGGGATCAGATATTTGCGCATAGGGATGCTCTCTCCGAAACGTTCAAGGGACGCCGCCACGATAGGCGACGTCCCTCGATTGTTCCAGAGCCGTAACCGGAAACAATGGGTTACCGTTACGCTATGTCGGCGTGGCCGTCAGTTCTTGTCCTTGTCGACCAGCTTGTTCGCGCCGATCCAGGGCATCATGGCGCGCAGCTTGGCGCCGGTTTCCTCGATGGGATGGCGCTGGGCGGCGATGCGGCTGGCCTTCAATTCCGGCTGGCCGGCGCGGTTGTCGAGCACGAAGTCCTTGACGAAGCGGCCTGACTGGATGTCGGCCAGGACGCGCTTCATTTCCTTCTTCGTTTCTTCGGTGATGATGCGCGGGCCGGTCTTGATATCGCCATATTCGGCGGTGTTCGAGATTGAATAGCGCATGTTGGCGATGCCGCCTTCATACATCAGGTCGACGATCAGCTTCAGTTCGTGCAGGCATTCGAAATAGGCCATTTCCGGGGCGTAGCCCGCCTCGACCAGGGTTTCGAAGCCCGCCTGCACCAGCGCGGTCGCGCCGCCGCACAGCACGGCCTGCTCGCCGAACAGGTCGGTTTCGCATTCCTCGCGGAAGTTGGTTTCGATGATGCCGCTGCGGCCGCCGCCGACGCCCGAAGCGTAGGACAGGGCGATGTCATGGGCGTTGCCGGTCGCGTCCTGATGGATGGCGATCAGGCAGGGCACGCCGCCGCCCTTCACATATTCGCCGCGCACGGTGTGGCCGGGGCCCTTGGGCGCGATCATGATGACGTCGACATCCTTGCGCGGCTCGATCAGGCCGAAATGGACGTTGAGGCCGTGCGCGAAGGCCAGCGCCGCGCCGGGGCGCAGATTGGCGTGGATGTCGGCGGCGTAGATGGCGGCCTGATGCTCGTCGGGCGCCAGGATCATCAGCACGTCGGCCCATGCGGCGGCTTCCGCGTTCGGCAGCACCTTGAAGCCCGCGCCTTCGGCCTTCTTGGCGCTGGGCGAGCCGGGGCGCAGCGCGATGGCGACTTCGGCGACGCCGCTGTCGCGCAGATTCTGCGCATGGGCGTGACCCTGCGAACCGTAACCCAGGATGGCGACCTTCTTGCCCTTGATCAGGCCGATGTCGGCGTCGCGGTCGTAATAAACCTTCATTTGACGTTCCTTCTTTCAGTTCGGGTGGCGCCTTTCGGAGCCGAGATTGGCGGTGAGGGGGACCACCTGCGCGCGGGGGAGGGGCTGCTGGCCCTCACCCTCCCACCGCTGCGCGGCGGGCCCCTCCCTCTCCCACAAGGGGAGAGGGGTAATTTCTTCAGTTCGACTCCTTGCCGCGGATCAGGCCGACGACGCCGGTGCGGCCGACCTCGACCAGGCCGATCTGGCGCATCAGGCCGACGAAATTGTCGATCTTGTCCGTCGTGCCGGTGATCTCGAAGATGAAGCTCTCTATCGTGGTGTCCACCACCTTCGCCCGGAACACGTCGGCCAGGCGCAGCGCCTCTATCCGGTTTTCGCCCGTTCCTGCGACCTTGACCAGCGCCAGTTCGCGCTCGACGAAGGGGCCGTTGTCGGTCAGGTCAGTCACCTTGTGCACCGGCACCAGCCGTTCCAGTTGGGCGATGATCTGGTCGATCACCTTGGGCGGGCCGCTGGTGACGATGGTGATGCGGCTGATCGCATGGTCCGGGGTGATGTCCGCCACGGTCAGGCTGTCGATATTATAGCCGCGCGCGGTGAACAGGCCCGCGATGCGCGCCAATATGCCCGCCTCGTTCGAAACCGTCAGCGACAGGACGTGCCGCTCGCTAATCTCTTCCTGAATGTGCATCAGATCGTTCCATTGTCCGCTTCTTCGCCGTCATGGCGTTGCGAGATCATGCCCGTGAAGGCGTAGTGCCAACTGCCGTCGTCGCGATGGGCGAGGCGCACGGGGAAGCCCGCGATCGCATCGAACATCCGCGCCAGATGCTCGCCCACATAGCGGGGGCTGACCAGCAGGCGGCCGATATGGCGTTCGTGAAAGTCGAAGCCATGATCCAGATGCACTTCCCAGGCCTCATTCTCCGGATCGGCATGGTCCACCGTCCAGCCGGTCAGCTCGGCGGTGCCGGCCAGCCGTTCGAAATCGAAGGGTTCGCTCACATGGATGCGGAGCTTCAGATGTTGCGTCACGCCGCCATCCTTTACACCAGCGCCTTCGCTTCGTCCGACATGACGCCTTCGACCTGGCTGGGGTCGAGCAGCATGTCGGTATGCGCCGCGCCCGACGGGATCATCGGGAAGCAGTTGGTGAGCTTCGCCACGCGGCAATCGACCAGCACCGGGCCGGGCGTGTCGATCATCTGGGCAATGCCCGCCTCCAGTTCCTGCGGCCCCTCGATGCGGATGCCGGTCCAGCCATAGGCCTCCGCCAGCTTCACGAAGTCGGGCAGGCTGTCCGAATAGCTGTTGGAATAGCGGCTTTCATAGGTCAGTTCCTGCCACTGGCGGACCATGCCCATATATTCATTGTTCAGGATGAAGATCTTGACCGGCAGGCGATACTGGCTGGCCGTGCCCATTTCCTGGATGTTCATCTGGATCGAGGCGTCGCCCGCGACGCAGACGACCAGGCTGTCGGGATTGCCCAGTTGCGCGCCGATGGCCGCCGGGAAGCCGTAGCCCATGGTGCCGAGGCCCCCGGAGGTCAGCCATTTATTGGGCGCGTCGAAGCCGAAATGCTGCGCCGCCCACATCTGATGCTGGCCGACTTCGGTGGAGATGATGACGTCCTTGGCCGAGCGCGACGCCTTGTAAAGCTGGGCGATGGCCTCCTGCGGCATGATCTCTTCGCGGCTGTCGGGATAGGCGAGGCTGTTGCGCGCGCGCCAGCCGTCGATCCGCGCCCACCATTCGGAAAGGTCTGCCGCCTTGTGGCAGCGATCCTTCCAGAGCGCGATCATGTCCGCCAGCGCGCTGGCGACGTCCGCGATGATGGCCAAGTCGACGTCGACCGTCTTGTTGATCGAGCTGCGGTCGATGTCGATATGGATCTTCTTCGAATCCGGCGAGAAGGCGTCCAGGCGGCCGGTCACGCGATCGTCGAAGCGGGCGCCGACGCAGACGATCAGGTCCGCCTTGTTCATCGCCCAATTGGCTTCATAGGTGCCGTGCATGCCGAGCATGCCGACCCATTGATCGGACGAAGCCGGAAAGGCGCCCAGGCCCATCAGCGTCGAGGTGACGGGCGCGCCGGTCAGCGCCGCGATCTCGCGCAGCAGGGCGGATGCTTCGGGGCCGGAGTTGATGACGCCGCCGCCGGTGTAGAAGATCGGGCGCTCGGCCGCCGCCAGCATCTCCACCGCGCTGGCGATGGCGGCCGGGTCCGCCTTCGTCTGGGGGCGGTAGCTGGCATGTTCGAACGCCTGCGGCTTGCTGTAGGGCGCGGTCGCGATCTGGACATTCTTCGGAATGTCGATGACGACCGGGCCGGGGCGGCCGGTGGTGGCGATATGGAACGCCTCATGGACGACGCTGGCCAGCTTGTTCGGCGACTTCACCAGATAGTTGTGCTTGGTGCAGTGGCGGGTGATGCCGACCGTGTCCGCTTCCTGGAAAGCGTCCGTGCCGATGAGATGCGTGGGAACCTGGCCGGTGATGACGACCATCGGGATGGAATCCATCAGCGCGTCGGTGATGCCGGTGACGGCATTGGTCGCGCCGGGGCCGGAGGTGACGAGCACGACGCCGGGCTTGCCGGTGGAGCGGGCATAACCCTCCGCCATATGGGTCGCGCCCTGTTCGTGGCGGACCAGGACGTGGCGGATCTTCGGATGATTGAAGAGTGCGTCATAAATGGGCAGCACCGCGCCGCCCGGATAACCGAACACGACCTCGACCCCCAGGTCGATCAGGCACTCAACCAATATGTCCGCGCCGCTCTTTTCGGCCACGATGGATCCTTCCGTTGGATAATTGCTGCGCCCTCTGCTCCAGAAGCGGAGCGATGGCAAGGCGGCTGCGTCTATTGGACATAAAATGGCAAGTCAAGAGTTATTGCTGTAATTTAATTGCCAATTCACCCAATATTTCTGCATCAATCTGTCGGTTCTCGCTCGGCCATTCGGGCGGGGGCTGGCGCGAAAACCAGGTATATTGGCGTTTCGCATATTGGCGGGTGGCGATGCGGCCGCGTTTCAGCATCGTGTCGCGGTCGATCTGTCCCGCCAGCCAGGCGGCGATTTCGGGCACGCCGATGGCGCGCATGACGGGAAGGTCGGGGGAAAGGTTGCGGGCGAGCAGGGCCTCGACTTCCGCCGCGGCGCCGCCGTCCAGCATCTGCCCGAAGCGCAGGTCGCAGCGGGCGATCAGCCAGTCGCGGGGAGGGAGGAGGATCAGGGGCGAGAGGGCGATGCCGTCGGCGATGCCGCCGCTTTTATGCTGCTGCCATTGGGCGAGGGGCTTGCCGGTGGAGCGGACCACCTCCAGCGCGCGGGCGACGCGGGTGGTGTCGGCGGGGGCTAGGCGGGCGGCGGCTTCGGGGTCTTCTTTTGCGAGGGCGTCGTGGGCGTCGGCCACGGCAAGGGCGCGGACGGCGGCGCGGATGGCGGGGTCTATGTCCGGAACCGGGGCGATGCCGTCCAGCAGGGTGCGGAGATAGAAGCCGGTGCCGCCGACCAATATGGGCAGGCGGCCCGCCTTATGCGCCTTGTCGATTTCGGCTTTGGCTTCGGCGGCCCAGCGGGCGGCGGTGCAGGCCTCTGCCCCGTCGATATGGCCGAACAGGCGGTGCGGAACGCCGTCCATCTCCTCATCCGACGGCCGGGCGGAGAGGATCCGGAGGTCGGCATAGACCTGGCTGGCGTCGGCGTTGATGACGATGCCGCCGGTCATGTGGGCCAGGCGGACCGCAAGCGCGCTCTTGCCGCTGGCGGTAGGCCCGGCAATAAGCGCGACGCGGGGGCGGGATTCGCCCTTCGATGTGGCAGGAGTATCCATGTTCGTTGCGACCTTAGTGGCAAGCGGGGCCTTGAGTCAGGAAGATATTGCCGATGCCGTCGGACGCTTGGCGACGGCGGGATGCGCGCCCGTCGATAGCAAGTGGCTGGACGAGGGCAAGGCGGCGGATATTTTCTTCGGGTTCGATCCGGTCGCGGCGCGGGCGGTGCTGACCGGCATCGGCGAGCGGGTGGACGTGATCGTCCAGTTGGCCGAGGGGCGCGAGAAGAAGCTGCTGATCGCGGACATGGATTCCACCATGATCACCGTCGAATGCATCGACGAACTGGCCGACTATGCCGGGATCAAGCCGCAGATCGCCGAAATCACCGAGCGGGCGATGCGCGGCGAACTGGATTTCGCGGGCGCGCTGCATGAGCGTGTGGCCCTGCTGAAGGGGCTGGCGGACGCGGCCATCGACCAGTGCCGCGAGGAACGGGTCGTCATCATGGGCGGCGCCAGGGAACTGGTGCGGACGATGAAGGCGCGGGGCGCGACGACTTTGCTGGTGTCGGGCGGCTTCACGCGCTTCACCGGGCCGGTGGCGGAGGAAATCGGCTTCGACGCGGCGGTCGCCAATGTGCTGGAGATTGCGGACGGGGCCTTGCTGGGCACGGTGACGGTGCCCATCGTCGACGCGGCGCGCAAGCGGGCGGAACTGGAGGCGGCGATCGAGGGCGGCATCGACCGCGCCCTGACGCTGGCGGTGGGCGACGGAGCCAATGATATTCCGATGATCCAGGGGGCGGGACTGGGCGTCGCCTATCATGCCAAGCCCAAGACCCGCGAAGCTGCGGCGGCTGAGATCGTGCATGGCGATTTGTCCGTGCTGCTCTACGCGCAGGGCATCGCTTCGGCGGAGTGGGTCGTGCGTTGATCCTGGCGCGCCCAGAATGACCGCGACTGGCCATTTTCAGACTCTCTTTTCAATTGTCCGGCCCCGAGTCCAGATGATTGGCTCAGGATCAGGCGTAACCCAATGGCCACAGCTTCCCTAAAAAAACATCCTATTTCTCAACCACCCCCACAATTTGCCCTGTCCTATTCGACGCCAGCCAGCCTATCCCACGTCGCTCTTTGAAACGTCCGACCAATCGCCTCACCACGCATACGCGCGCCTAGGCACGCGCGCGCATACACTGTGAACTTCGGGGTGAAACGCTCGACGGCGAACAGGAAAAAAGACCAGGAAGCCGCAGTTTCCCGGCCTTTCATAGTTCACTCAGCTTCTTGAAAGGCAGCCCCTCTCAGGCTCGCGCCAGCAGCCCCTCGACCAGCCCCTCGAACAGCCGCCGGCCATCGGTCGCGCCATGCGCCGCCTCGATCACGCGCTCCGGATGCGGCATCATGCCCAGCACATTGCCGGTCTCGTTCAAAATGCCCGCGATGTTCCGCGCCGACCCGTTGACGCTCTCCGCATAGCGCAGCGCCACGCGGCCTTCGCCCTCCAGCCTGTCGAGCGTCGCCGCGTCGGCGAAATAATTGCCGTCATGATGCGCCACCGGAAAGCTGATCGCTTCCCCCGCCTCATAGCGGCTGGTGAAAGCGCTCTGCGCATTCTCCACCGTCAGCGCGACGTCGCGGCAGACGAAATGCCCGCCCGCATTGCGCAGCAGCGCGCCGGGCAGCAGCCCGCTCTCCGTCAGCACCTGGAAACCGTTGCAGATGCCCAGCACATAGGCGCCCCGGTCCGCCGCCTTCGCCACCGCCTGCATCACCGGCGAGCGGGCCGCCATCGCGCCGGAACGCAGATAGTCGCCATAGGAAAAGCCGCCCGGCACGCCGATCAGGTCGATATCGTCGGGCAGTTCGGTGTCGCGGTGCCAGATCATGGCGGGCTTCGCGCCGGTCGCCGCCTCGAACGCCACGGCGAGGTCGCGGTCGCAATTGCTGCCGGGGAAGACGATGACGGCGCTCTTCATGGCTCAGGCCTTTTCGATGCGGTAGTTTTCGATCACCGTGTTCGCCAGCAGCTTGCGGCACATGGCGTCGATATCCTCGTCGCTGGTGCCGTCGGCCAGGTCAAGCTCGATCAGCTTGCCCGCGCGCACGTCGTTGACGCCGCCGAAGCCAAGGCCTTCCAGCGCATGATGGATCGCCTTGCCCTGCGGATCGAGGACACCGCCCTTGAGGGTGACGAAGATGCGGGCTTTCATGGGGCAGGGAACTCCGTAATCAGGCTTTCGCGCACCCCCTAATCCCCTCGGCTCCCGCAGGCAAGGCATTATGCTTTCCCGATCGGCGGCGTTGCTTTAGGCGGGCGCCATGAATCAGGAATATCTCTATTATGCCTGCGCCGTCGCCGCCGTGATCCTGTCCGGCCTCGCCAAGGGCGGGTTCGCCGGGGTGGGGGCGCTGGCCATGCCGATCATGGCATTGGGCGTGGACCCGGTGAAGGGGGCGGCGATCCTGCTGCCCATCCTGATCCTGCAGGACGCCGTCAGCGTCTGGTCGTTCCGCCATAGCTGGGACCGGCACATAGCGAAGGTCATGCTGCCGGGCATGGCGATGGGGGTCGCCATCGGCTATGTCTTCGCGGCCCAGGTGTCCGAAGTCGCGGTGCTGGGCGTGCTGGGCCTGATTTCGGCGCTGTTCGGGCTTCAGCGGCTCTGGATCGAGCGCGGCGGCGCGATGGTGCTGCCGTCCAATTCGCCAAGCTGGATCGGCATGCTGTTCGGCGTGGCGAGCGGCTTCACCAGCCAGATCGCTCATGCCGGGTCGCCGCCCTTCCAGATGTGGGTGCTGCCCAAGCGCCTGCCCCGCGACACGCTGGTCGGGACGACGGCGGTCACCTTCGCCACGATGAACTGGATGAAGGTGCCCGCCTATGCCGCCCTGGGGCAGTTCACCCGGACCAATTTGCTGGCGACCGCGACGCTGATTCCCGTGGCCGTCGCGGCGACCCTGGCGGGCGTGGTGCTGGTGCGGCGCGTGGATCCGGCGCGCTTCTACACGCTCATCTATGTGCTGATGGTATTGCTGGGCATCAAGCTGCTGGTGGACGCGCTGCTCGCCTGAGCAGCGCGTCCTATATCTATCAATCCTTGCTGCGCTTCTTGCGGTGGGTGTCGAGGTCGAGGACGGTCGTATCGACGCCCTCAGGCATCAGGCCCAGACGGCGGGCGACTTCCTGATAGGCCTCGACTTCGCCGCCCAGGTCGCGGCGGAAACGGTCCTTGTCCAGCTTCTCGCCGGTAGCCATGTCCCACAGGCGGCAGCCGTCCGGGCTGATCTCGTCGGCCAGGATGACGCGGCTGTAATCGCCGTCCCACAGGCGGCCGAACTCCAGCTTGAAGTCGATCAGGCGGATGCCGATGCCCGCGAACAGGCCGCACATGAAGTCGTTGATGCGGATCGCCATGTCGGCGATGTCGTGCATCTCGTCCTGGCTCGCCCAGCCGAAGCAGGCGATATGCTCTTCCGACACCAGCGGGTCGCCCAGCGCGTCGTCCTTGTAGCAATATTCGATCAGCGTCCGGGGAAGCTGCGTCCCTTCCTCGATGCCCAGCTTCTTGCTGAGCGAACCCGCGGCGACGTTGCGCACCACGACTTCGATCGGCACGATCTCGACCTGGCGGACAAGCTGCTCGCGCATGTTGAGGCGGCGGATGAAGTGGGTCGGAACCCCGATCTGGCCGAGCAGGGTGAAGATATGCTCGGAAATCCGGTTGTTGAGCACGCCCTTGCCCGAAATCGTGCCCTTCTTCTGGGCGTTGAAGGCGGTCGCGTCATCCTTGAAATATTGGATGATCGTGCCCGGCTCCGGGCCTTCGTAAAGGATCTTTGCCTTGCCTTCGTAGATCTGGCGGCGACGGGCCATGCGCGGTTCCTGTCTTCCCAAGAATGAATGTGCCCCGGCAAACGCGAATCGGGAAGGATCAGCGGGTGCCGGGGCTGCTTGGGCTGGCCCTTAGACCAAAGTGGGCAAGGGTGCAAATGGATGGGGATAGCTACAGCACGTCCCCGAACATGAACCAGATCAGCGCCAGCCACGGCAAAAGGCCGACCGCCCCCAATATGACGCCCGATCTGGCGCGAATGGCGGCAAGGGCGCCGCCCGCTTCTTCCTCATCATCATCCATCTGTCCGACAGTAGCGGCGCCGGCGGGAAAGTTAAGCCGGTTGCGCCTCCGGTTTCACTTCGCCGTCGCGCTGGACCGCCATAAGCCGCTCCGTGAAGCGCTGACGCCACCAGCTTATGTCCTGCTGCTCCACGCTGTCCATCATGGCGCGCCAGCGGCGCTTGCGCTCGTCCAGGGGCATGGAAAGGGCGCGGGTGATGGCGTCTGACATCTCCTCCGGGCTGTAGGGATTGATGAGCAGCGCGTCCTTGAGCTGCTGGGCCGCGCCGGCGAAGCGCGACAGGATGAGGACGCCGGGATCGTCGGGATCCTGCGCCGCCACATATTCCTTGGCGACCAGGTTCATGCCGTCGCGCAGCGGCGTGACCAGCCCGATCTTCGCGGCGCGGTAGATGCCGGCCAGCTTGTCGCGCGGATAGCCCTGGTTGACGTAACGGATCGGCGTCCAGTCGACGTCGCTATATTCGCCGTTGATGCGGCCTGCCAGCGCGTCGAGCGTTGCGCGGATCTGCTGATAGCTTTCCACCTCCCCGCGGGAGGGCGGCGCGATCTGCGTCAGCACGACATTGCGATGCTGTTCGGGATGATCCTTGAGGAAGCGGGCATAGCCGTTGAACCGCTCCTCCAGCCCCTTGCTGTAGTCCAGGCGGTCCACGCCCACGATCATGGGACGGTCCTGAAGCGAACGGCGGACCTTCTCATACATGTCCTTGGCGGCGTCGCTGACGGCGGCGCTGGCATATTCCTGCGCGTTGATGCCGATGGGGCAGGCGATCGCCTGGATCGTCCGGTTTCCCAGCGTCACGAAATCGCCGTCGACCGTTCCGCCCATCTCCCGCTCCACATAGTGGCGGAAGGATTCCAGCCATTCCTCCGTATGGAACCCCACGACGTCATAGGCGAACAGCGTCTGCACCAGCTTGCTGTGGTGGGGCAGCGACACCAGCAGCCGGGTCGGCGGCCAGGGGATGTGCAGGAAGAAGCCCATGCGATTGTCATGGCCCCGATCGCGCAGCATCCGACCCAGCGGGATCATGTGATAATCCTGGACCCAGATGATGTCCTCAGGCTCGATCAGCGGGCTGGTCGTGTCCGCGAAACGCTGGTTGACGCGGTTGTACCCGCCCTCGAAATCGCGGGCATATTCGGCCAGGTCGATGCGGAAATGGAACAGCGGCCAGAGCGTCTTGTTGGCATAGCCGTTATAATATTCATCGACGTCCTGCTCCTCCAGATCGATGGTCGCGGTCTTGACCCCTTCATCCTCCGAAAAGCCGATCTGTCCGGTGAAATTCTCCGTGACCTCGCCCGACCAGCCGACCCAGATGCCCCGGCTTTCCCGGAGGGCCTGGGAAAGCGCGACGGCCAGGCCGCCCTGGTTGCCGGTCTTGGTCGGGCGACTGACCCGGTTGGAAATGACTATCAGGCGGCTCATGCCAAGCGCCTCCATGCCAAGCGCCTCATCGCATCACGCTCCACGGTTTGCTCAAGAGCACGGCGCAATTGATGATGCCGACCAATGAGTAGGTTTGGGGATAGTTCCCCCACAATTCCCCGGTGGCGGGGTCGATGTCTTCGGAAAGCAGCCCGGCGGCGGTGCGGCGGGACAGCATCTCCTCGAAGAGGGCGCGGGCCTCCTCGCTGCGGCCGGTCCGATGCAGGGCCTCTATCAGCCAGAAGGTGCAGACGTTGAAGGCGGTGACCGGCTCCCCGAAATCGTCCGGCGCGCTGTAGCGCAGCATGTCGTTGCCCCGGCGAAGATCCTGCTCCAGGGCCTTCAGCGTGCCGACGAACATGGGATTGTCGGCCGCCAGGAAGCGCAGGTCCAGCAACTGGAGCAGCGAGGCATCCCGCGCGTCGTCCTCGAAAGTGGCGGAAATGGCGTTGCTGTCCGTCCGCCAGGCCGACTGGAGGATGCGGGCCTTCATGACCTCCGCCCGTTCGCGCCAATGGACTTCGCGTTCCGGCAGGCCCAGGGCCGCCGCCGCATGGGCGAGGCGGTCGCACGCCGCCCAGCACATCACCGCGCTATAGCTGTGGACATGGGCGCGGGTGCGCAATTCCCACAGGCCGGCGTCGGGCTGGTCATAGACCTGCCAGGCGCGCTCGCCCACGGCCTCCAGCGCCTCGAAATCCGACAGCCCCGCCATGCGCAGCAGGCGCTGGTCGATGAAGCCCTGCACGGAGGAGAGGACGATCTGGCCATAGGCGTCATGCTGCACCTGGGAATAGGCGGCATTGCCGACGCGCACCGGCCCCATGCCGCGATAGCCGGGCAGGTTCTGCGCCTCCCGCTCCTCCAGCGTGGCGTTGCCGCGCACGTCGTAGAGCGGCTGGATATGGCCGCCCCGCGCACCGTCGACAATGTTGCGGAGGTAGACGAGATAGCTTTCCAGAACGTCCAGCGCGCCCAGCCGGTTCAGCGCCTCCACTGTGTAATAGGCGTCCCTGATCCAGCAATAGCGATAGTCCCAGTTGCGGCCGCTGTCCGCATGTTCGGGGATGCTGGTGGTCAGCGCAGCGACGATGGCGCCGGTTTCCTCATGCTGGCACAGCTTGAGCGTGATGGCGGAGCGGATCACTGCCTCCTGCCACTCGGCTGGAATGGCGAGGCCGCGCACCCAGATCTGCCATTCGTGGATCGTATCGTCCAGCATCCGCTCCACTGCGGGGCGGAGGGCGTCGGAAAAGCTCTCGTCCGGACCCAGGAAGAAATGCATGTCATGTTCCAGCCGGAACCAGCTTTCCTGGGAGATGAGGCCGATGGGCGCATTGGTGGAAACGCGCATCGCCATATAGGACAGCACCAGCCGGATATGGTTTGATCCGTAGCTGATCGGCACCTTTTCCGAATGCCAGGAGGTGGTGGGCCGCAACCTGACGCGAACGCGCGGGCTGCCGGACACGGGCCGCACCACGCGGGCGAACGCGACCGGGCGGTACATCCGGCCCAGATGCTTGTGGCGGGGGCAGAAATCGTAAAGCTCTATCGCATTGCCCTGCGCGTCGGTCTGGCGGGTCACGAGCACGGGGGTGTTGCGGACATAATGCTGCTCGATCCGGACGCAGTGTTCCAGTTCTATGGCCCAGAAGCCCCGCGCATCCGGTTCATCCCAGGCGGCATCGTCCAGCAGGGCCGAGAATACCGGATCGCCATCGACGCGGGGGACGCAGGCCCATACCATCCGCCCGGCCCGGTCGATCAGCGCCGAAGCCTGGCAATTGCCGATGGGCCACAGGTCGAGCGTGCGCTCATTCCCGCCGGGAAGGTCGTTTTTCTGCGTCTCTATCGGTCCGTCCCCCTTGTTCGTGCACGACGGGGGCGCCGGACCATCGGATCAGTCGGTGCCAGCGACCCCCTGGGCCAGATAATGCCTGACGGCGGCAACCTGTTCCAAAGAGAATGCGGCGAGCGTCGCCCGGGGCACGCCGACGAGAATGCCGGCGCCGCCCAGATCGCGCGCCACGGCAAAGCCCTCCTCATCGGTGACGTCGTCGCCAATGAACAACGGCGTGCCGCCGGCCATGGGCGCGCGGCGCATCAGCGCGCGGACGGCGCTGCCCTTGTCGGCGCCGCCGGGACGCAGTTCGTAGAGCATCTTGCCCGGCTGGAGCGCGAGGTCGAGCCGGTCCGCCAGGCCGGCGGCGAGGTCGCCCGCCTCCCGGCCCCATTGGGGGGCGCCGCGGAAATGCAGGCCGACGCTGATCGTCTTGCGCTCGACAAGGACGCCGGGCTTGCCGGACGCGAAGGTCTGGAAGGCGGCTTCCGCCTCATTGATCGCGGGCAGGCGGGCGGGCGCCTCTATGGGGCGGCCGGGTTCCGCCAGTTCCAGCCCATGGGTGCCGGCGAGCAGGAACTGCCCGAAGCCGAAATCGCGCAGGGTGGCGACGGATCGGCCGCTGACGATGGCAAGCCGCCCCTCGAGCCGATCGCGCAGGCGGCCGAGCAGAGCGAGCAGGTCGTCATCGACCTCCACGCCGTCGGGCGTGTCGGCTATGGGGGCCAGCGTTCCGTCGAAATCGAGGAACAGCGCGGCCCCGGTCAGCAGCCGGGGCGGCGGAGGGGGAAGATCGGGAACAGGGGAAAGGCGGGAATCGGACACGCGCGCAAGTTGGCGCGTGGCGCGGATTGTGCAAGCCCCGTTGAACCCTGTTCGCGATTTTTGCGGGGCTTCACCGCCGTTCCTCCGCCCAGGGCGCCGACCAGGCGATGCGGTGGAGCGCGCGGAAGGCCTGCATGATGGCGGCGGTCAGATCCGGGCGATCCTGGGCGGTTTCATGGGCGCGGGGGGACAGCCGGGCGTCCTTGGACATATGCATGACAGTTCCTTTCCATGAACGTTGTGGAGAATGAATGGCGTTTTTCGGGATTTCCTATCGCTCTTTTTCAGGGGGTCGGCCAACAAAAGGGTGGACGGGAATCATAAGGCTGGCTTATCCATGGCGCATGAGACCATTGCCGCCCCTGTCCGCCGTCCGCGTGTTCGAAGCCGCCGCACGGCTGGAGAATTTCACTGCCGCCGCGCAGGAATTGGGGATGACCCAGGCGGCGGTCAGCTATCAGGTGAAGTTGCTGGAGGAGCGGCTGGGCATCAGCCTGTTCCAGCGGGCGGGACGGAAAGTGGCATTGACCGACAAGGGGCGAGAGATCGCGACGGTCGTGTCTCGCGCCTTCGACCAGATGCGGGAGGGGTTCGCCGCGCTGACGCAGGACCATATGACGATCCTGACGATCAGTTGCACCAACAGCTTCGCGCATCTTTGGCTCGCCCAGCGGATCGGGACGTTCCAGATGCGCCAGCCGGGGCTGGCCGTGCGGATCGACGCGACCGACCGGGTGGTGGACCTGGCCCGCGACGGCGTGGACGTGGCGGTGCGGGGCGGGCGGGGCGAATGGCCGGGGCTGGAGGCGAAGCTGCTGACCCACAACCGGCTGGCGCCGCTTTGCAGCCCGGCCTGGCTGGCGGCGAACGGACCCATTGCCGATGCGCAGGCGCTGCACGCCATGCCGCGCCTGTCGCCGGACGACATGTGGTGGCATGAATGGTTCGCCGCCATGGGGGTGGAGGCGGACGGCAAGGGGCTGCCGCCCGCAATCGCGTTCGATTCCCAGGTGATGGAGGGCCGCGCCGCCATGGCCGGGCAGGGGGTGGCCATCGTCAATCCCTTCCTGTGGAAGGCGGAGGTGGAGGCCGGATTGCTGGTGGAGGCCGTGCCCTCCTATGTCCGGGAGCGGGCGAGCTATTGGGTGGTCTATCCGCCCCATGCGCGCAACACGGCCAAGGTGAAGGCGTTTCGCGACTGGATCGGCGCGGAGTTCGCGCGGGAGATCGCGGCGGACCCGGAAGGGCGGTTTTTGCCGCGGTGAAGCGCGTTGATGTTGCGTGTTCCTGCTAAGGCGGGAAATCAGTTCTGCCCTGGGCCGGGTGGACAAATTCGGGATGTGGGGGATGGGCATTTCCGGACATCATTCCTCCCTACGCGAAGCGTGGGGAGGGGGACCAGCCGCAGGCTGGTGGAGGGGAAATTTCGGAGGCCGTGCCTTTTCCCCTCCACCACGCTTCGCGCGGTCCCCCTCCCCATCTCTCGATGGGGAGGAATAGGATAGGTCCGCTTTCCACCCAAATTACTCAGTCCGGCGAGACTTGAATTTGTCCACGCTGCCTGGGGCGAACTGGACTCCTGCCTTCGCAGGAGCAGGGTGGGATTAAACTCCGTTTCCGTTTTGTCGCGGCGCTGCTATTCCCCTGCGCGATGACCGATTTTCGCGACCCGTTCGACGCTATCAAGGATCACCCGTTCGACGATGCGCTGTCGCAGCGCTACCTCGTCTATGCGCTCTCCACCATCACGGCGCGGTCGTTGCCGGACCTGCGCGACGGGTTGAAGCCGGTGCACCGGCGGCTGCTGTGGGCGATGCGGTTGCTCAAGATGGAGCCGGGCGGGGCTTCGCCGGACGTGCTGGTCGCCAATCCGGCGCGCAACACCACGTCCTACAAGAAATGCGCCCGCGTCGTCGGCGACGTCATCGGCAAATATCACCCGCATGGCGACGCGTCGGTCTATGACGCGATGGTGCGGCTGGCGCAGGATTTCTCGCTGCGCACGCCGCTGGTCGACGGACAGGGCAATTTCGGCAATATCGACGGCGATAATGCGGCGGCGATGCGCTATACGGAGGCGCGGCTGACGCAGGCGGCGGCCGACCTGATGGCGGGGCTGGACGAGGGCACCGTCGAATTCCGCCCCACCTATAATGGCGAGGATCAGGAGCCGGAGGTCTTTCCCGGCCTCTTCCCCAACCTGCTGGCCAATGGCGCCAGCGGCATCGCGGTCGGCATGGCGACCAGCATCCCGCCGCACAATGTCGCCGAACTGATCGACGCGGCCAGCCTGCTGATCGACAATCCCGATGCCGAACATGCCGAGCTGATGCGGATCGTGCGCGGGCCGGACTTTCCGACCGGCGGCGTGCTGGTGGACAGTCCTTCCATTATTTCAGAGGCTTATGCGACGGGGCGGGGATCGTTTCGAACCCGCGCCCGCTGGCACAAGGAGGATGGCGGGCGCGGCACATGGGTCGCGGTGGTCACGCAAATCCCCTTCCAGGTGCAGAAGTCGAAGCTGATCGAGCAGATCGCGGCGCTGATCAACGACAGGAAGCTGCCGATCCTGGCCGATGTGCGGGACGAGAGCGACGAACTGATCCGCATCGTCATCGAACCCCGCGCCCGCACGGTCGACCCGGACGTGCTGATGGACAGCCTGTTCCGGCTGACCGACCTGGAAAACCGCTTCCCGCTGAACCTGAACGTGCTGGACGCGACGCGCACGCCCAGGGTGCTGGGGTTGAAGCCGGTCCTGATCGAATGGCTGAAGCACCAGATCGACGTGCTGGTGAAGCGCGCCCAGCACCGGCTGGACAAGATCGCGGCGCGGCTGGAACTGCTGGACGGTTATATCATCGCCTATCTGAACCTGGACCGGGTGATAGAGATCATCCGGACCGAGGACGAGCCGAAAGAGGTGATGATGGCCGAGTTCGGCCTGAACGACCGGCAGGCCGAGGCGATCCTGAACATGCGGCTGCGCAGCCTGCGCAAGCTGGAGGAGATGGAACTGCGGCGCGAGCATTCCGAACTGCTGAAGGAACGGGATGACCTCATCAAGTTGGTCGAAAGCCCGGCGCGGCAGCGGACGCGGCTGAAGAAGGATCTGGCCGACCTGCGCAAGCGCTATTCGCCCGACAGCGATTTCGGCAGGCGGCGCACTTTGGTCGAGGAAGCGGCGCCGGCGCGGGAAATCCCGCTGGAGGCGATGATCGAGAAGGAGCCGATCACCGTCATCCTGTCCGAACGCGGCTGGATCAGGGCGATGAGCGGGCATCGCGACCTGGCCTCCGCCGATACGCTGAAATTCAAGGAAGGCGACGGTCCGATGATCGCCTTCCACGCGCAGACCACCGACAAGCTGCTGCTGGCGACGGAGACCGGGCGCATCTTCACCCTGGGCGCGGACAAGCTGCCGGGCGGGCGCGGTTTCGGCGATCCGGTGCGGTCGCTGGTCGACATGGACGGCACCGGCCAGATCGTCGCGCTGATGCCTGCGCGCATCGGCGGCGAACTGCTGCTGGCGTCATCCGACGGGCGGGGCTTCGTGGCGGCGGTGGCCGACGTGATCGCGGAAACCCGCAAGGGCAAGCAGGTGGTCAATGTCCGCACCGGCGCGAAGCTGAGCGTCGTCCACCCCATCGCGCCCGATGCCGACAGCGTCGCCGTGGTGGGCGAGAATCGCAAGCTGCTGGTCTTTTCCCTGATCGAAATGCCGCGCATGGCGCGGGGGCAGGGCGTGCAGATGCAGCGATATCGCGACGGCGGCCTGTCGGACGCCATCGCCTTCCGCCTGTCGGACGGGCTTAGCTGGGCCATGGGCGGGGGAACGGGGCGGGTGCGCACGGAGGCGGACATGACGCCATGGCGCGTCGCCAGGGGCGCGGCCGGGCGGATGCCGCCCACCGGCTTCCCGCGCGATAACCGTTTCTGAGAAGCGGATTTTTCGCTATCATCGCATCGGGATCGGGGAATGTCGTTTCCCGAATATTTACCCTTTGGCCCTATCGCCAGGGCCATGGAATCCATGTCGATGCGCGATCGGCCCACAGAAACGCCGGACGTCGAGCTTCTTTCGGGGCATGATGGCGCGCATCCGTCGCCGACGCTGCCGATGCCCGACTGGATGGCGGCATTGCCCTTTCCCGCCACCATATTATCGTTCGAGAACAAGCGATTGTCCATGGTGGGGGCCAATGCGGCCTTCGCGCACAGCTTCGATTGCATCCTGTCGGGCAAGGCCGAACGGTCCCACGCGGCCGAATGGCGCAAGCGAATCGTGGAGAGCATCCTGTCCGGCCGCGATTCGGAAGGATTCGAATTACGTCGCGACGGGGCGCTGGGACCGGAATATTTCTATTGCACGGTCGGCCGCCTGCCGAAACGGGACGGCAAGCCCGACCTTTTCCTGTTCACGGCGCTCGACCGCACCAGCGACCGGACCATCGAGAAGAATCTGAGGCGGGAATTGCTGTCCGACGGGTTGACGGCGCTGCCCAACCGGACGGGTTTCGGCGAAGAGATCGAAGACCGGCTGACCAACGCGCCCTGGCCGGAAAATGCGCAGTTCGGCGTCATCGCCATCGATCTCAGCCGGTTCAGCCGGGTCAATGAATCGCTGGGGCCGATGGCCGGCGACGAATTGCTGATCACCGTCGCCAAGCGGTTGAAGTCGAGCCTGCGCCAGGGCGATGTGCTGGCGCGCATCGGCGGCAATGATTTCGCGATCTTCGCCCGTCTTAACAACGGCTTGTCCGACGCCCTTCACATCGTTCAGCGCATTCGCGATGCGCTGAGCTATCCTATCAGGCTGAGCGATCTGCAGATCAGGGTCGATTGCGCGATCGGCTGCGCCCTGTCGACCAGCCTGAGCGAAGATCCCGAGGACGTGGTGCGCAAGGCGCAGGCCGCGGTGAAGATCGCCAAGCGCAGCGGCAAGGTGGAAATCTATCGCAACGGCGTGCTCAAGGAGGCGCAGCGGCGCTTCTCCGTAGAGAGCCGGTTGCGCGACGCGCTGGCGCAGGGCGGGCTGACCCTGGCCTTCCAGCCGCTCATCCACCTCCAGACCGGGGAAGTCACGGGTTTCGAGGCGCTGGCGCGGTGGGAGGACGAGGAACTGGGCCATGTCTCGCCCGCCGAATTCATCGCCGTGGCGGAGGAAAGCGGGCTGATCACCTCCCTGGGACGCTGGGCGGCCTATGAGGCGGCGCAGGCGCTCAGCCGGTGGGACGCGAAATTCGGCCAGCCGGCGCCGCTGGGCGTCAATGTGAACCTGTCCCCCATTCAGATGGCGCGGGACGATGTCGCCTCCATGTTCGAGGAGGCGCTGCGCTATTCGGGCATTTCGGGCAAGCGCATGACCGCGGAACTGACCGAAAGCGCCATCATCGCCGATCCGGAGAAGGCCCGGAAGCTGCTGTTCGCGCTCAAGGATCTGCACATGCCGATCGCCATGGACGATTTCGGCACCGGCTATTCCAACCTGGCGAGCCTGCACAGCCTGCCCATCGACATATTGAAGATCGACCGCAGTTTCGTGACCTCCATGCTGGAGGACCGGGACAAGGAGATCATGGTGCGGACCATCCTGTCGCTGGCCGAATCGCTGGGGCTGCACGTGACGGCCGAGGGGATCGAGACGCAGGAACTGGCCCATGCGTTGCAGAATCTGGGCTGCTGGCAGGGGCAGGGCTATTATTTCGCGCGGCCGATGCCCGAAGCCGACGCCTATGACTATTGGCGGGCGCGCTGGAACTTCGAAACGGTCTGATCCGCGATTTCCGACAGGCGGGCTTCGTCGGGAAAGCCCTCCGCCACCCAGATGTCCTGAACTTCCGCCAGCGCCTTCGCCACGTCCGGGCCGGGTTGCAGGCCCCGCTCGATCAGGGCGCCGCCGCCCAGCGGCAGGCGCGGCGGCGTCCAGCCCGCGAGCAGCTTCATGTCGTTGAGCGGCGCCGATGGATCGATCAGCATGCGGTCGATGGCCCCTTCCACGCCGATCCGGAAGGCGAGGGCGCGGGGCGGAGCGGAGGCTGCGCCCTCCAGCGCGGTGGCCAGGCGCTTTCGGGCCTTGTTGGACAATTTGAGCCGGGCGCCGACCTGGTCGGCGACGCGGGGGTCCGGGGGAAGCAGGGCCGCCAGGCGCCGCAGGGCCGCCGGGGCGGTGCCGGAGGCGGCCTCGCGATCGATCAGCGCGGACAGGCGCGCCAGCCCGCCATGGTCGACCTCCGGAAGGACCGGCAGCAATATGCCGCCGTCGACCATGAGCCGGAGCGAGGCCAGCGGGCGGGGCAGGGCGAGCAGTTTGAGCAGCTCGTCCGCTATGCGTTCGCGGGAGAGGGCCATCAGGCTGTTGGCGGCCTGCCGGCAGGCGGCATAGGCCTCATCATCGGGTTCGTCATGGCCGAAGCGGGCGAGGAAGCGGAAATAGCGCAGGATGCGCAGATGATCCTCCGCGATGCGGGCGCCGGCGTCGCCGATGAAGCGGACGCGATGCGCGCGAAGATCGGCGACGCCGCCGAAGAAGTCCGTGATGGCGTGGGTCAGCGGGTCGGCATAGAGCGCGTTGATGGTGAAATCGCGCCGGGCGGCGTCTTCGCGCCAGTCGTCGGTATAGGCGATGGTGGCGCGGCGGCCGTCCGTGCTGACGTCGCGGCGCAGGGTCGTGATCTCCACCGGCCAGCCGTTGATCACCGCCGTGATCGTG
Organism: Sphingobium sp. HDIP04; assembly: GCF_000445085.1. NCBI lineage: Bacteria > Pseudomonadati > Pseudomonadota > Alphaproteobacteria > Sphingomonadales > Sphingobiaceae > Sphingobium > Sphingobium sp. HDIP04. The sequence continues at coordinate 37,251 of NZ_ATDO01000129.1, forward strand.
CCATGGTCGATGCCGGTGGGCACGGCCTTTATGCCGGCGGCCTTGAGGCGGTCGATGACGGATTGCGGCTCCAGCACGGTGGCGATGTCCAGGTCGTTGACCGGCAGGCCCAGAAGGCCGTCGCGCACCGCGCCGCCGACGAAGCGGGCAAGGCCCTGTTCCGCGCCAAGCGCCCTCAGCAGCGCGTCCAGGCCGGGGCGGTGGCGCCAGTCGGCGTCAGGCAGCAGACTGGTCATGGCCTAGCCTGCGCGACAGATTGGCGAGGATCGCGGCGGTGATGCCCCAGATGCGCCGTCCTTCCCAGAATATTTCGTAATAATGCCTTTCAACGCCCTGAAATTCGATCGATCTTCTGATCCGGTTGGCGGGGTTCAGGGCGTAGGAGAGGGGGAGTTCGAACAGGTCGGCGACCTCGGCCTCCTGCGGGAAGAGGGGGAGGTCGGGCGGGATCACGCCCAGCACGGGGACGATGTCGAAGCCGGTGAAGGTGTGATAGCGGTCCGACGTGCCGATGATGTCGACCAGGTCGGGCAGGAGGCCGATCTCCTCCTGCGCTTCCCGCAGGGCGCCGGCGATTTCGTCGGGGTCGTCGTCGTCGACCCGCCCGCCGGGGAAGGCGACCTGGCCCGCATGCTTGCGCAGTCCGGTCGAACGCTGGGTCAGGATCAGGCCGGGTTCGGGGCGGTCGGTGATCGCGACCAGCACGGCGGCGGGAAACAGCATGATGTCGCCGTCGATGCGGGGATCGCGGGTGTCGGCGGCCAGGACGCCGACCTCCCGCTCATGCCCTTCCCGGAGGGCGGTCCGCAGCCGTTCCGCCAGGGTCATGCCGATCCGTCCAGCGCGAAGAAGGCGCCGTTGCTCCAGAGACCGATGGGTTCGGCGCCTTCGTCCAGCGCCAGGTTCATCAGTTCATAATAGACGCTGCGGGCGATCAGCGCCTCCAGCCCGCCGCGGACGTGGAGATAGGGATGCGGCCCGTCCGGCGTTTCGCGCAGGATGAGGGCGTTGTCCGGCCCGGCGGCGACCAGGTCGCCCGTGTTGAGCCGGAAGGCGAGGCTGCGCGTCCGGCCTTCGCCCTCGCTCTTGAGCTCGACGGCGACGAAGGGCGCGTCCTCCACCTCGATCGACAGTTTTTCGACGGGCGTGACCAGCACGTGGCTGCCGTCCGGTTCGCGGCGCAGGATGGTGGAAAAGAGGCGGACCATGGCCTCCCGCCCGATGGGCGAGCCTTGATGGAACCAGGTGCCGTCGCGGGCGATGCGCATGTCGCTGTCGCCGCAATGGTCGGGGTTCCATTTCTCCACGGGCGGCAGGCGCTTTTCCTGGAGCAGCCGCGCAATGTCCGTCAGGGAAAGGCTGGCGAGATCGGGGGGCGGCTCCATCGGCATAGGGCGGAGATAGGGGGCGGAGCGCCCGAAGGCAAAAGGGAAATTTCAGGCGCGGACGGTGGCGCGCGGACCCAGCATGCCCGTGCCGCCCAGGGGCCGCCCGTCGACCGACAGCGCCAGCAGGCGGCGCGGCTCGAACGGGCCGGGGCAGTCCCAGCCGCCGGTCGCTTCCGCCGAAAAGCCCCAGAAGCGGCCATAATATTCCGGATCGCCGATCATCATCAGCGGATCGCTGCGCTGCGCGCGGGCGGCCGCCACGACGGCGTCCATCAGGGCGCGGCCATGGCCCGTCCCCTGGACGGCGGGGTCGACGGCGACGGGACCGACCATGATGAGCGGCGTCCGCCCGCCGTCCGCATGGGCGAGGGCGACGGGCCAGCTTTGCAGCGAGCCGATGAGCCTGCCCCGCTCATCCTCCATGCCGAAGGACAGTTGGGGCAGCCAGGGCATGCCGTCGCGAATCAGATAGGCTGTGCGGCCGTGCCGGTCAGCGCCGAAGGCGGCGTCGAGCAACCGCTCTATCGCGTCCCGCGACATCATGTTGAGGGGCACTATCACAGACACGTCTTGCCGATCCGTCCTCAATGGCGCATGGACGCGCCGAGAGCGGCGGGCTTTAGCGCGTGGCTCGCAAAATAAAAGTCTAAAACTGGCCCACTCCCGCAGCAGGGACCGGCCGAACGTGGCGAGCTATGAACAGCGGATTTGACGATTTCCTGACGTTGGAGGTGAACAATCTGGACGTGGATGTCCTGACCGGCATCTATTCGGAGGAGACGCACCTGCCGCAACCGCTGCGCATATCGATCAGGGCGCGGTTGAAGGTCGCGGATCATTACGATCCCGACACGCCGCTGTCCCGGTCCAAAAATTACATGGACCTCAAGCATGCGGCGACGACGGCCTTGCCCGAAGGACAGCATTTCACCCTGATCGAGGCGGTGGCCGACCATATCGTCGACACGATCTTCCTCCAGGACGACAAGGTGACGCATGTCGAGGTGAAGATCGTGAAGCTCGCCCTCAGCGAGAAGGGCGAGGAGATCGGCATTACCATGGGGCGTGGGCGGCGGTAGGTTCCTGATCTTTTGGGCGTGCTCGTTTCGATCGGAGCGCTTCCTGCTCCTGCGCAGGCAGGAGCCCAGTTCAAACGGCGGAACTAGGCTCCTGCCTGCGCAGGAGCACGGTGAGCTTATCCCTTGATCAGCCCGATTTCCCGCAGCCTTTCGGTCAGATAGTCGTGCGCGGTTATGGGCGGGTCGCGCCGGGGATGGTCCGCATCCACGCATTGGGGCAGCGCGTCGATCAGGAAATCCGGCCGCAGGTGCAGGAAGAAGGGCATGGAATAGCGCGAATAGCCGCGCCGTTCCGGCGGCGGGTTGACGACCCGGTGGCTGGTCGATGGCAGGCGGTGGTTGGTCAGCCGCTGGAGCATGTCGCCCACATTGATGGCGAGCGCGCCGGGCGGCGGAACCACGGGCAGCCAGTTGCCGTCCCGATCCTTCAGTTCCAGCCCGCCTTCCTCCGCGCCCAGCAGCAGGGTGATGAGGTTGATGTCCTCATGCGCGCCGGCGCGGATGCCCGGCGCCTGCGGCGAGACGGGCGGATAGTGGAGCAGGCGCAGGATCGAATTGCCGTTTTCGACGGGCTTGTCGAACCAGCGCTCCTCCAGCCCCAGATAGAGCGCGATGGCGGAGAGCAGGTCGGCGCCGACGCGGTCGAATTCGGCATAGAGGCGCGAGAACGTCTCATGGAATTCCGGCAGTTCCTCCGGCCAGACATTGGGCGGCATGCTCCGCGCCAGCGGATCGCCTTCGGGGAGGTCGCGGCCGACATGCCAGAATTCCTTTAGGTCGTTCTCGCTCGCGCCCTTGGCGATCTCCACGCCAAAGGCGGTGTAGCCGCGCTGGCCGCCATTATACCGGGCGTCGTAGCGGCGCTTGACCTCCTCCGGCAGGGCGAAGAACCGGCGGGCGAGCGCCCAGCCACGGTCGATCAGCGCCTGGTCCATGCCATGGTCCTTCACCATGGCGAAGCCGAAGCGCTGGAAGGAACCGCCGAAGGCGGCGGCGAAGTCGGCCCTGGCCATGTTGGCCAGGGACAGGACGGGCACTTGTCCCGGCACCGATTGCGACACGCGATTTCTCCGAAATTCAATTGGATCGGGCTGGCGCGCCGTCGTGGCGGCGCGGGTCATGCGCGCATCCTTGATCGTCCTTCGCGGCTGATGCAAGGATAAGCCATGAACTATTGGCTGATGAAATCGGAACCCGACGCCTTTTCCTATGACGATCTGGTCGAAAAGGGGAGGGCGGAGTGGGACGGCGTGCGCAATCACGCCGCGCAGGGCCATATGAGGGCGATGCGCAAGGGCGACCTTTCCGTCTTCTACCACAGCAATATCGGGGTCGAGGCGGTCGGCATCATGGAGATCGTCGGGGAGGCAGCGCCCGACAGCACGGATGAGACGGGCAAGTGGATCGCCGTCCATGTGGCGCCCAAGGAAAAGTTCGAAAAGCCCGTGACGCTGAAGACGATGAAGGCCGATCCGAAGCTGGCTGATATGGCGATGATACGCCAATCCCGCCTTTCCGTGTCCCCGCTGACGGCGGCGGAATTCAGGCATATCGTCGATTTATCAAAGGGTTGAAAAACGGTTGCGGGAAATGCAATCGTTTCGCCTTTGTTTGCGATTGTCGTTTTCCCCGCGCGCTTCATAAACCGGCGCCAACAGAAAAGAATATTCCAGAGGTGTTTGATCGGCATTCACAAGGAGTTTACTCATGCGAATGCTGTCCAAGTTTCTAATGTCCGCCCTGGTCGTCGTCGGCGCCGCCAATGCCGCGGCCCATGCCGAAGAGGCCGCCAAGCAGAAGTTCACGCACGAAGGTTACACCTATGTGTATGACGTCAAGGACACCAAGACCGGCAAGGTGATTTCCGGCCGTCGCTATCCCGACGCCGTCGCCTTCAACCTTTCGGTCAAGAATGGCCGCGTTTCGGGCGTTTCCGGCGGCCAGGCCGTGGATTTCAAGGTCGATGACGCGCGCGGCGCCGCCGCCGAATAAGCCTGCGGGCGCGTTGAACAGGAAAAGGGGCGGCTTCCCATCGGAAGCCGCCCCTTTTCGCGCCTGTCAGCGGCAGCGACGCTTGCTGTCGATTTCCTTGCCGAGCAGCGCGCCGCCGGCCGCGCCCAGGATCGTGCCGGTGGCGCGGTCGCCCCGCGTGTCGATGGCGCGCCCGACCAGCGCGCCGCCCACGCCGCCGACGATCAGGCCGGTCGTGCCGTTGGACTTGCGGCAGTACATGCGGCCGTCGCGGCCGCGCCATTCGCGATATTCATAATGGCGGCGGGCGTTGGCGCCGTCCGTGGGAACGGCCATCGAGGCGGGAATGGCCAGCGAGACGGCGGCCATGGCCATAAGGGCTTTACGCATTTTATCTCCTCCAAAAGGCGTGCTTTGATCGTTCAACCCGCGCATATTGATGGAGGTTGCATGAACCTGCGACAACGGCGCATCATGTTGTTTTCCATATGATAAATTTCGAGGCGAAGCGATGGACGGTTGCGACGAGGGGACGGCGGAGGCGCTGATCCGGGCGCTGGACCTGGCCCCGCATCCGGAGGGGGGATGGTTTCGGGAGACCTGGCGGGCGGCGGCCGAGCCGGGCGAGCGGGCCGGTGGGACGGCGATCTATTTCCTGCTGGAGGCGCATCAGCGGTCGCATTGGCACCGGGTCGACGCCGACGAGCATTGGTTCTGGCATGGCGGGGCGCCGATAGGGCTTTCCATCGCGGAAGAGGGCGGGGCCGTGCGGAACCTGCTGCTGGGCGGGGACGTGCTGGCGGGGCAGAGTCCGCAGGCGATGGTTCCGGCGGGTCACTGGCAGGCGGCGCGGCCCATGGGCGGCTGGAGCCTGGTCAGTTGCACGGTGGTGCCGGGATTTGAATTTTCGGGCTTCGCGCTGGCGCCGGAGGGCTGGTCGCCGGGCGGCTGAACCGTGGCGAAAATTTATCCACATTTATCCACAGCTTTAGCGCGAGGCGCCCTTCCAGCTGCGAGATTCCGCTTTGAGCGACTCGCTTTTGGTGAGAGCATCATCTTATCGGAAAGACCGGGAGACAGAGAAATCTGGATGCCAAAGTCGATGAGAAATCAGTGACTTGAAGGAATTTTCGAGCGTTGGGAAAGAAGCATGGACCGGAAGGAAGATGCGGAAAATCCGACGGTTCTCAATGGATGATGCCGGGTACGCGCGAAAGTGAACGTCGGGCATCGGGCAAAGAGGACAGGCTGCGGGAGAAAGGCCGACCGGCCGGACGAACGGAGCCGAAACGATAGCAAAGCCTTTGAGGCGGACCTATCGAACGCCGAGTCCGATGATCGCATCTGGAAAGAGAAGCGGATCGGGAGACGCGACGGAAGTGGGGACCGGCAGAGATGCCGGCCCCCATTTTGCTTTTCGGGCTGGATGGAATGGCATCAGTGGGCGCGGCGGGCGATCCAGAGCGTGGCGCAAAGCGACAGCGCCAGCCCCGACCCCAGCCAGAGCAGGAGAATGACCGCCATGGCCGCGCGGCTTTGGGGACGGTCCGACAGGCGGCGCGCTTCGGCCCGGAACTGCGCCATCAGCGGCGGGGGGATGAGGCGGATCGCCAGCGCTATGCCGAGCGGCAGGATGATGAGATCGTCCAGATAGCCCAGGATCGGGATGAAGTCCGGGATGAGGTCGACCGGGCTGAGCGCGAAACCGGCGACGCCCGCCGCGACGAGCTTTGCGAGCAGAGGCGTGCGGCTGTCGCGGGCGGCGATCCACAGGGCCATGATGTCGAGCTTCAGCGCGCTGGCCCAGCTTTTCAGGCGTTGATATGCCATCGGGCGACTATAGCGCGGATGGCGCGGGAATGTCATGGTGCCGGCTGAGGGGATCGAACCCCCGACCTTCGGTTTACAAAACCGCTGCACTACCGCTGTGCTAAGCCGGCATGTCCGCGTCGGACGGGGAGCGCCTTACTATCAGATGATGCCGAACGTCCAGCCCTCTGTTGCGGCGATTTTCCGATCGAGCGGCGCCGGGTTCCACAGGCCGGGGCGCGGGGCCATGCGGCGCAGCCAGGCGGCGGTCAGGATCGCGTCGGCGCCGTGATCGTCGGGGGGAAGGCCCTCATGCGGCTGCGATTCGACGGCAAGGAGGGCGTCGTTCAGCGCAGGCAGGTCGCGCATCTTCGCCCTGCCCCTGGGGCGTCCGGCGGCGCGGGCGGCGATGCTGGTATAGATTTCCACGATCAGCGAGCCGCTTTCGGGCGGCGGGTCGAAGGGCCAGATGGGGACATGGGGATGGACGCGGTGGAGCAGGCGCATCCCTGAAAAGCTGGCCTTGGCGACCTGCGCCGCGCCGATGGCGTCATAGACGGTGGAGGGCTTGCCGCCGCCCTGCGCGTTGTAGTGCGCCTCGCAGGCGCGGTTGTGCATATAGTCCGCCTTGATGCCGTCGGCCTTGCCGAAATAGAAATGCCGGCGGTGGGTGCGTTCCAGCAGGCTGGCCGCGCCCAGGTCTTCGTCCGCGCAGATGCTCTCGACATAGGCCCAGAAGGCGGGGCCGGTGACGGGCACCTCGTCGCCGGGCAGATAGCCCTGGCGCGCGACATAGGGCGGGGCGAAGCTGAAATCGAAGCCGAACAGCGTCGGGGCTTCGGCCGCCGCGTGGACAAGCCAGTCCGCGACGGCGCTGCGCGACCAGAGGCCGCCGCCGTCCGGATGCTGGAGCCGGGGCGCCGCATCGCCGGCCTCGCACAGGGCGACGGCTATGCCCTTGTGACGCGAACCCTTCGCGCCGGACCAGTCGATGACGGCGTAGCGGACGAAGCGGGGCGTCATTTCGGGCGGCGTTCGGCCCTCAGGCGCTCCCAATAGGCCATGCGTTCGGCGATGCGCGCTTCGAAGCCGCGTTCGGTGGGGGCGTAGAAGCTCTGGGGCTGCATCTCTTCGGGCCAGTAATTGTCGCCGGAAAAGCCGTCCTGCGCCTCATGGTCGTACTGATAGCCCTTGCCGTAGCCGATGTTTTTCATGAGCCTGGTCGGGGCGTTCAGGATATTTTGCGGCGGCATCAGCGATCCGGTCTCGCGGGCGGACCTCCAGGCGGATTTCATGGCGCTGTAGGCGGCGTTGGATTTGGGCGCGGTGGCGCAATAGAGGCAGGCCTGGACGATGGCGAGTTCGCCTTCGGGGGAGCCGAGAAATTCATAGCTGTCCTTGGCGGCGAGGCATTGGACCAGCGCCTGCGGGTCGGCGAGGCCGATGTCCTCCGCGGCGAAGCGGACCAGGCGGCGCAGCACGTAGAGCGGCTCCTCCCCCGCGGTGAGCATGCGGGCGAGATAATAGAGCGCGGCCTGCGGGTCGGAACCGCGCAGGCTTTTGTGCAGCGCGGAGATGAGGTTGTAATGCCCCTCCCGGTCCTTGTCGTAGACCGCGACGCGGCGGTGGAGCAGGGCGGAAAGGCCCGCCGGATCGAGCGGCTGCGGGAGGTCGATGGAATAAAGGGTTTCGACCTGGTTCAGCAGGAAGCGTCCGTCGCCGTCGGCGCTGGCGAGCAGGGCTTCGCGGGCGGCGGCCTCGAGCGGCAGGGGGCGGCCGGTCAGCGCTTCGGCGCGGTCGAGCAACTGTTCCAGCGCGCTCGCGTCCAGCCGGCGCAGGATCAGCACCTGCGCGCGGGAGAGGAGCGCGGCGTTGAGTTCGAAGCTGGGATTTTCCGTGGTCGCGCCCACCAGCGTGACGGTGCCGTCCTCCACGAAGGGGAGGAAGCCGTCCTGCTGCGCCCGGTTGAAGCGGTGGATCTCATCCACGAACAGCAGGGTCTTCTCGCCCCGCCGGGCATGGTCCTTCGCGGCGGCAAAGACCTTCTTGAGGTCGGCCACGCCGGAGAAGACGGCGGAGATCGGTTCGAAACGCATGCCCACCGCGTCGGCCAGCAGGCGGGAGATGGTGGTCTTGCCCGTGCCCGGCGGACCCCAGAGGATGATCGAGGACAGGCGGCCGGCGGCGACCATGCGGCCGATCGCCCCCTCCGGCCCGGTCAGATGGTCCTGGCCGACGACCTCCGCCAGCGCGCGCGGGCGCAGCCTGTCGGCCAGCGGCGCGTCGGCTGGGACAGGGGGGATGTCGTCGGGAGCGAAAAGATCGGCCATTGTCCCGGATATAGGAAGGCTTTGGCTTTCAGGGAACAGGGCTGGACCGGACCAGCGCGCCATGTTCGCGTTGGCGGATGATGCGGATATAGGTGTCGACCAGCGCCTGGTTCACCTGGTCCCAGCCATAGCGTTCCGCTTGCCCCATGGAGGCTGCCCCGGCGGCGGCGCGGGCGGCGGGATCGGTGCAATAGGCGGCCAGCGCGTCGGCGAAGGCGGTGATCGCTCCAGGGCGGATCAGGCGGCCGGTGACGCCGTCGGCGACCAGGCTTTCGCTGCCGGTGGCGCGGGCGGCGACGGTGGGCAGGCCGCATGCCATCGCCTCCAGCGTGACGTTGCCGAAGGTTTCCGTGACGCTGGGGTTGAACAGCATGTCCATGCCCGCGACGGCCCGGCCAAGGTCCGCGCCCTTCTGAAATCCGGTGAAGACCGCGTTGGGCAGGCGGTTCGCGAACCATTGCCGCGCCGGGCCTTCGCCCACGACCAGCACTTTGTGCCGCACATTCTTCGCCGCCAGATGATCGATCGTGTCGGAAAAGACGTCGAGGCCCTTTTCCATCACCAGCCGGCCGATGAAGCCGATCACCGGATCGTCGTCCGCGATGCCGAGCGACCGGCGCCAGGCCATGTCGCGGCGGCCCGGATGGAAGATGTCCCGGTCTATGCCCCGCGTCCAGATGCCGACATCATAGCTCATCCGCTGTTCGCGCAGGAGCTGCGCCATCGATTCGGACGGCGCGACGATGGCGTCGCAGCGGCGGTAGAAGCGGCGGAGCAGCGATTCGATCACCGGCTCCAGAAAGGCGAGGCCGTAATAGCGCGGGTATGTTTCGAAGCGCGTATGGACGGATGCGACCGCCGGCAGGCCATGGTGGCGTGCCCAGGCGACGGCGCGATGGCCCAGCGGATCGGGGCTGGAAACGTGGACGAGGTTGGGGCGAAAGGCCCTCAGGTCGCGGCGCACCGCGCCCGACATGCGGTAGGGAATCCGATATTCGCGCCGGCCCGGCACCGGCACGGAAGGCGCGCTGACCAGGTCGCCCGCCGGTTCGAAGGCCGGGCTGTCCGTGGTGGGCGAATAGACGCGCACCGCCGCCCCCTGCCGCAGCAGATAGGCGACGAAGCGATTGAGCGCCTGGTTCGCGCCATCGCGCACATAATTGTAATTGCCGCTGAAGAGTGCGACGCGAAGCCCCGTGACATCCATCCGCCGCCCTTAACGCAGGCAAGCGCAAAACCCAAGGGAACCGGGACGCCGTTCGGGATTTTTGCATGGCGGCGGCAATGACGGCCGGCCGGCGCGGTTGTTTCCCAAAGGAAGAGGATGCGTGATGACCGGGAGCTTTCGCAAAGGAGCGAGGGTCAAGTGGAACCGGGGGCAGGGCGTCGGCCGCGGGAGAATATCGGAACGGTTCGAGCGGCAGGTGGAGCGCCGTATCGAGGGCGCGGTCGTCAGGCGCAACGGTTCCAGCCGCGATCCCGCCTATCTGGTGGCCGCCGACAGCGGATGCGAAGTGCTGAAGCTGGGTTCGGAGCTTTCGCCGGCCTGAGTCCTTTTCCCGCCGAGCGGCCTTTCCCCGGCCATGGCTTCCGTGGCAAGGAAGGGCATGGCCGCTTGCTCCATGACCGTCGACGCCTTGCTGACTGGCATGCCCGTCCCCTTTCGCGACGGCGAGCATAGCGCGATCGCGAAGCGGCCGGTGTCGGGCGCGGTGCGGATCGGGTGGCTGGGCCTGGAAGGCGACGGCGTGGCCGACAGCGTGCATCACGGCGGCTGGGACAAGGCGATCCACCTCTACCCGCAGGACCATTATGGCTGGTGGCGCGAGCGCAAGCCGGGCCATCCCCTGCTGGAGAAGCCGGGCGCCTTTGGCGAGAATATCGCGTCTCGCGGGATGACGGAGGAGGACATCTGCCTTGGCGACCGCTTCGCGTTGGGCGGCGCGGTGGTGGAGGTGAGCCATGGACGGCAGCCCTGCTGGAAGATCGACCATCGTTTCGGCGCGCGCGACGTGATGGCGACCATCGTCAGGACGGCGCGATGCGGCATCTATTTCCGCGTCCTTCGGGAGGGGGAGGCGGAAGCCGGGACGCGGATGGAATTGCTGGAGCGGCCCTTGCCCCAATGGCCGATTGCGCGGGTGTTCCGGCTGTTGATCGGGGGCGGGCACAAGGGCGATCCGGACGCCGTGCGGGCGCTGGCGGACATGCCGGTGCTGGCCGAGGCATGGCGGGAGCGGGCGCGGAAACTGGCCTGACGGCGGAAGGGCGCGGCGCGGCGGCCGGAATCAGCCCCCGGTCTTCCCCCGCGCAAAGGCGACGAGCGATCCGAAGGTTTCGAACGTGTCGCCGTCTATATCCTCATCCTCGATCAGGATGCCGAAGCGGTCCTCCATCTCGGTGAGCAGGCCCGCGACGGCCATGGAATCCAGTTCAGGCAGAGCGCCGAACAGCGGCGTGTCGGCATCGAAGGCGTCCACCCGGTCCTGCGACAGGGCCAGCACGTCGCGCAGCAGGGCGCGCATCATCGTTTCGATATCCATGGTCCGGTCGACCGGCTGTGCATTGTCCGCCCGCATGATGGGCGCCTACCTAGTCGTTCCGCCGCTAACCTACAAGCGCGGAAATGGCGGCGCGCGCAGCCGGGAGCCATATCGACGCCCTTCTGGGATTGAAGAAATCGAGCCGGTGGAGCGTTTCCCGCTCCTCCATCCAGTCGGTCTTGTAGCCGTTGTCGCCGGTTCCATAGTCGATCGTCGCGACATGATCCCGATCGATGGCGTGGGCGAACATCGCATGGCTGAGCAGGCTGCCGGGGGAGGCGCCGTCGAACCCCTGGTCATGGGCCAGCTTGTGGATCAGGGCGACGCCGTTCTCCACCGTCCATAGCTGGGTCGCCACCGGCTGGTCCTCCAGCCGCGCAAAGCCCAGGCGCAGCGTGCCGGCGGCGCTTTCCCGCTGGGCCAACGCATGAAGAAAGCGCAGATCGGCCTCCGGCTTCTTCCAGCTTCGCGCCTGCACGGCGGCATAGTCGCGCCACAGCGCGTCGGTCAGCCGGTCCGCGATGCTGAGGGTGAAGCGGCTCGCGCGCTTCTTGCGCGCGATCAGCGTGCGCAGGCGGCCGGGCCGCTGCGCCCAATAATCCGCGAAGGTCCGGCCGTTCAGGTGCAATATGTGCCGCCCGCCCATCGGCCGCCGGACGCTGAACCAGCCGGCGCGGCGAAAGGCGTCGAGCAGCATGTCCGACGCGCCGGTGACGGGATAGAGGTCTATCTGGGCGCTGTCGTTCAGCAGGGATTGGGCGATGACTTCGACCAGGCGGCGGCGCACGGCCTGGTCGGGAGGGCCGAGGAAGATCGGCGCCCAGTGGAAGCTGTACCAGTTGGCGAGCGCGCTGAGCCGTCCCGCGCCGGGCGAGAGCAGGAAAAGCCATGCCTGGCATTCCCGCTCCAGCGCCTGGAATATGCGGACGTCCGTCGCGGGAAAGCAGTGCGCGTGGAGCGATTCGAACCAGTCGATGCGGTCGAACAGCGAGGGCGTGCAGGCGCGGTCGAGCGCCGGGCCCAGGGCCTGGCGCGCATCTGCGACGCTGCGATATTCCCTTGCGACCAGCAAACCATTATCTCCCCGTCGACAGCATCGCCTTTAGGAAAAAAGTCTGGAGATGGAGTTAAGCGATTCCCCCGCGCCCAGGACGGCCCCCATGATCGACGGCGCGCAGGTGCGGCCGATCGACCATCTGCTGCTGCGCGGCGACCCGGAACGGCCCGCGCTGGACGGGCGGTCGGGCACGCAAAGCTATGCCGAACTGGAAGCGACATTGGGGCGGCTGGCGGCATGGCTGGCCGGATTCGGGCTGGAAAAGGGGGCGCGAGTCGCAAGCTGGGTCGCCAAGGGCCCGGTCGCTGCGCTGATGCCGCTCGCCGCGCCCCGCGCCGGGCTGGTCCATGTGCCGGTCAACCCGCTGCTCAAGCATGCGCAGGTCGCGCATATATTGGCGGACAGCGGCGCGTCGCTGCTGATCGGGACGGCCAGCCGCCTGGCGACGCTGACGCCGGGCGACGTGCCGGAACGATGCGACCTGCACCGGGAGGACGATGCGGCCTGCGCGATGAGCGGCGGGGAGGCGCTGGCGCCGTCCCATGCCGCGCCGGACGAACTGGCCGCGATCCTCTACACCAGCGGATCGACCGGGCGGCCCAAGGGCGTGATGCTGAGCCACGCCAATCTCTGGCTGGGGGCCGCGTCGGTGGCGGAATATCTGAAGCTGGCGGCGGAGGACCGGACGCTTTGCCTGCTCCCCTTCAGCTTCGATTATGGGCAGAACCAGTTGTTTTCGACCTGGTTCGCGGGGGGATGCGCCTGTCCGCTCGACTATCTGACGCCGCGCGACGTGGTGAAGGCGGTGGATCGGTGGGACATCACCACCCTGGCGGGGGTGCCGCCGCTCTGGGTGCAGTTGACCGAGCTGGATTGGCCCGCCGACGTGGCGGCGAAGCTCAGGCGGCTCACCAACAGCGGAGGGGCGCTGACCCGGCCGCTGGTGGCGAAGTTGCGGGCGCTGTTTGCGCGGGCGGACCTCTACCCCATGTATGGGCTGACGGAGGCGTTCCGCTCCACCTATCTGCCGCCCGCGCTGGTGGACAGCCATCCCGACAGCATGGGATCGGCCATTCCCCATGCGGAGATACTGGTCGTTCGTCCGGACGGTTCGGTGGCGGGCGACGACGAGGCGGGCGAACTGGTGCATTGCGGGCCGCTGGTGGCCCAGGGCTATTGGCGCGATCCGGCGCGCACGGCGGAGCGGTTCAGGCCTGCGCCCGCGGCCTCCCGCTATGGCGGCATGGCGGTGTGGTCGGGCGACACCGTCCGCCGGGATGCGCGGGGACTGCTTTATTTCGTCGGACGCGACGACGCCATGATCAAGTCCGCCGGCAACCGCATCAGCCCCACGGAGGTCGAGGAAGCCGCCGTCGCGGTGGAGGGGATTGGCGAAGCGGTGGCGCTGGGCGTCCGGGACGATCGACTGGGGCAGGCGGTGCTGTTGTTGTTGCGCGGGGCTTCGCCGGAGCTAAAGGCGCAGGTGGAGGCGCGGCTTCGGCAGGAGCTTCCCAATTTCATGCAACCGCGAGAGATCGTCATGCTGTCCGAATTTCCCCGCAATCCCAATGGCAAGATCGACCGCGTGGCGCTGGCGAAGGAATTTGCGGCATGAAGCCGATGGGACCGATCCCGCCCTTCTTCGCGGGCGAGGAGGGCATGTTGCTGATCGGCGGCTGCGGCGCGGCGAGCCTGGTCGAGGAGGCCGGGGACACGCCGCTGTTCGTCTATGACATGGGCATCGTAGAGGGGCAGGCGCGGGCCTTTCGCGACGCCATGCCCGCGGCGCTGTCGCTCCATTATGCGGTGAAGGCCAATCCCCATGCCCCCCTGCTGGAGCGGATGGCGAAGCTGGTCGACGGATTCGACGTGGCGTCGGGCGGGGAACTGGCGCGGGCGCTGGAGGCGGGGATGGACGCTGCCCATATCAGCTTCGCCGGGCCGGGAAAGCGCGACGATGAACTGATCGTCGCCATAGACAGCGGCGCGACGATCAACCTGGAGTCGGAGGGCGAGGCGCGGCGGGCCATCGCGCTCGCGGAGCGGCGTGGCAGGACGCCGAAGCTGGCGGTGCGGGTGAACCCGGATTTCGACCTGAAAGGGTCCGGCATGCGCATGGGCGGCGGGGCCAAGCCCTTCGGCGTGGACGCGGAGCGCGCGGCGGCGCTGGCGCGCCGGGTGATCGAGGCCGGGGGCGAGTGGCGCGGCTGGCATATCTTCGCCGGCAGCCAGGCGCTGGGGGCGCAGGCGCTGATCGAGACGCAGGCGGCGACGGTCGATCTCGCCGCCCGCCTGTCCGAAGCGGTGGGGGCGCCGCCGCCGCTGGTCAATCTGGGCGGCGGCTTCGGCATTCCCTATTTCCCCGGCGACGAACGGCTGGACATCCGGCCCATCGGGGATGCGCTGGGCGGGCTGCTCGATCGGCGGGCGGACATATTGCAGGACAGCGCCTTCGCCATGGAACTGGGCCGCTGGCTGGTGGGGGAGGCGGGGGTCTACCTCACCCGCATCGTCGATGTGAAGAAAAGCCAGGGCGAAACCTTCGTCGTCGTCGACGGCGGGCTGCACCATCAACTCGCGGCGAGCGGCAATTTCGGCACGGTGGTGCGCCGCAACTATCCCATCGCCGTCGCCAATCGCTTCGGGGAAGCCTCGGCGGAGGATGCCGTGACGGTCGTGGGTTGCCTCTGCACGCCCATCGACAGGCTGGGCGACAAGGTCGCGCTGCCGCCGGTGGAGGAGGGCGACCTGGTCGCGATCTTCCTGGCGGGGGCCTATGGCGCCTCGGCCAGTCCGACTGCCTTTCTGGGTCATCCGGCGCCGCGGGAACTGCTGGTCGGCTGATTTTAATCAACTGATTTGCCAATAACTTAACTCCTAACGCTATTTTTACCCTTTGGGGGCAAGAAGGCCGTCGAAGCTGAATGCTCGACGGTTGCCGGCACCTCCCCTTGGCGGTTGTCGGCGCGGCCGCGAAAAGGGGTGAATCTATGCGTTTCCTGTCACTTTCCCGCGCGTTGATCGGCGTGTCCCTGCCGGCTCTGGCTCTTTCGGGCTGCGCTTCGGGCGGGGGCGCGCCCAACCTGCCGCCCGCGTCCTTCGTTTCGACGCAGGAGGGGCCGGGCGACGAATATGTGATCGGCCCGCTCGACGGCCTAACCATCTTCGTCTGGCGCAACCCCGACCTGGGCGCGAAGGTGCAGGTGCGGCCCGACGGGCGCATCACCACGCCGCTGATTTCCGACATGCCGGCGGTGGGCAAGACGCCCCGGCAACTGGCCGACGACCTGAAGGTGGCGCTGGGCAAATATATCGAAAATCCGCTGGTGTCGGTGATCGTCAACAATTTTTCCGGCACTTTCAGCCAGCAGGTGCGGATCGTGGGCGCGACCGAAAAGCCCGCCTCCATCCCCTATCGCGCCAATATGACGCTGCTCGACGCGATGATCTCCGTCGGCGGCCTTTCCGAATATGCGGCGGGCAACAGGGCGAAGCTGGTCCGCTTCAACAAGGAAACCGGCAAGCAGCAGGAATATCAGGTCCGCATCGGCGACCTGCTGAAGCGCGGAGACAGCAAGGCGAACGTCATGCTGGCGCCCGGCGACGTCATCATCATTCCCGAAAGCATGTTCTGACATGGCGGCGCTGGTCGACGAACTGCTGGTCATCCTGCATGGCCTCTGGCTCCGCCGCTGGCTGGCGCTGGCCGTGGCCTGGGGCGTGTGCCTGGCTGGCTGGCTGGGCGTGGCGCTCATCCCCAACAGCTATGAATCCAAGGCGCGTGTCTATGTGAACACCCAGTCGCTGCTGGAGGACAAGGTGGGCATCACCCAGGTCCAGGCGCAGCAGGACCTGGACCGCCTGCGCCAGACCCTGGCCAGCACCGCCAATCTGGAGCGGGTGGTGAAGGAGACCGACCTCAACCGCACGGTCGACGGGCCGCGCGACCTGGCGGCGAAGATCACCAAGCTGCGCGAGACGATCACCGTCATGGCGCAGCTTGACCCCAGCATGATCGACATCAGCGCCACATGGGCCGATTCGGGCCTGTCGGACGGCGCCAATGCGCGCATTTCGCAGCAGATCGTGCAGAAGCTGGTCGACATATTCCAGGAAACCAACCTGTCCTCCGACAAGGTGGAGACGAACCAGAGCCTTGCCTTCCTGGACCAGCAACTGGCGGCGCGGGGCAAGCAGCTTGCCGCCGCCGAACAGCGCCGCGTGGAATTCGAGCAGCGCTATGCGGGCATGCTGCCGGGCGCAGGCTCCATCGGCCAGCGCATGGACGCCGCCCGGTCGGAGATCAACAGCATCGAATCGCAGCTTGTGCAGGCGCAGAGCGCATTGGCGGCGATGAACGGGCAATTGGCGGGCACGCCGCAGACGCTGCCGGGCGTGGGCGCTTCGGGCGCTCCTTCTGCCCTGGCGCAGGCGCAGGCGGACCTTGCCTCCATGCGGGCGCGGGGCTTCACCAACAGCCATCCGGACGTGATCGCGGCCCAGCGGCAGGTGGACCTGCTGCGCGGGCAGGGCGGCGGCGGCGGGGCGGGCACGCCCAACCCGGCCTATCTTTCGATCCGGTCGATGCAGGCGGAACGCGCCGCGACGGTGCAGGGGCTTTCCGCCCGCAAGGCGCAGTTGCAGGCGGACCTGAACGCCATGGCATCCCGCCAGACGGACGAACCGGGTCTTGCCGCCGAGCAGGAACGGCTGGACCGCGACTATCAGGTGCTCAAGACCCAATATGACAAGATGCTGGCCGACCGCGAGGAAATCCGCCTGCGCGGCGACGTGAAGTCGGAGACCGGATCGGTCCAGTTCCGCATCGTCAATCCCCCCAGCCTGCCGACCGCTCCGGCCGCGCCCAACCGGCCGCTGCTGCTGTTGGGCGTGTTGGTCCTGGGGCTGGGCGCGGGCGTGGGCACGGCCTTTGCCGCGGCGCAGCTGAAGGGCGGCTTCCCCAATGCGGCGCGGCTGGAAAAGGCGCTGGGGGCCTGCGTGATCGGATCGATCAGCCAGACCGTCAACGCGGCGCAACTTGCGGCGGAAAGGCAGCGGATGAAGTGGTTTGCGGGCGCCAGCGGCGGCCTTGCGGCGCTGTGCCTGTTGCTGATCGTCATCGAATTCGTCCAGCGCGGGCTGGCCTGAGGAGGGACCGGAGATGAACAAGCACAAGTCCCTTTCCGGCGGATCGCTGATCGAGCGGGCGACCGAAATCTACGATTTCGGCGCGGCCCTGCGCGGGCGCGCCGCGCCGGCGGTGGAGGTGCCGGAGGGCGAGCCGGCGGTGGAGATCGCGCAACCCGCGCCCGCCGCCGCCGAAACGCCGGTCCCCGCCCATCGCGCGCCGGACTGGATGGGGCCGGTGCAGCCGATCGACCGCATCGCGCTGGTCGAGGCGGGCTATCTGCTGCCCGACGGTCCCGTCACCGGGATGAGCGAGGAGTTCCGGCTGCTCAAGCGCGACCTGCTGGCCGAACTGGCGGGCAATGCGCGGGGCAACCGGGTGCTGGTCTGTTCCGCCCATAGCGGGGAGGGAAAGAGCTTCTGCGCGATCAACCTGGCGCTCAGCCTGGCGGCGGAGAAGGATCGCGAAATCCTGCTGGTCGACGCCGATTTCGGCAAGCCCGGCATTCCGCAGGCGCTGGGCCTGGCGGCGGGGCCGGGCCTGATGGACGCGCTGGCCGATCCGGCGGTGGCCATAGAGGATTGCGTGCTGCGCACCGACATTCCCTCGCTCTCCGTCCTTCCGGCCGGGCAGCGGAGCAACAACGACACCGAATATCTCGCCTCCGCGCGGACGGAAATGCTGCTGGACCGGCTGACCGAGGGGCGGCCCGACCGCATCGTCCTGTTCGATTCGCCGCCCTTGCTGGCGGCGTCTCCGGCGGCGGTGCTGGCCGGTCATGCCGCCCTCGCGCTGCTGGTCGTGCGGGCGGACAGGACGACCGAAGGCGCGCTGCGCGACGCGGCCGGGCTGCTCAAGGGCGCGTCCAAGGTGAAGCTGCTCCTCAACGGCGTGAACTTCGCCACCGGCGGGCGCCGTTTCGGCGGCTATTATGCCCAGGGCCATGACGGGGAGCATGCGGGCTGATGATCTCTCGCATCGCCCTTATTCTCGCGGCCGTCGCCCTGGCCTCGCCCGCCCTTGCGCGGGACGGGGAACGCAAGGTCGACGTCGCGCCCTATCTGGGCATCGACCAGGTCGTGGTCGCGCCGATCCAGGGCGGCGGCGACGTGCTGACCTATACCAACGTCACCGCGGGCGTGACCGCCAGCATCCAGACGCGGCGGCTGGAGGCCTCCGCCGACCTGCAATATGCGCACAGCTTCGGCTGGGGCGGCGACCTTAGCGACCAGGACGTCATCAGCGGCATCGTCAGCGGCCAATATGGCCTGGCGCGCGGGCTGACGCTGAACGCAGGCGGCCTTGCGGCGCGGGTGCGGACGGACGGGCTGTCGGGCGCGTCGGTGCGCAACGACGGCTATAGCAGCCAGGTCTATGCCGGCTATGTCGGGCCGTCCTATGTCACGCGGCTGGGCGACCTGGACATCGGCCTGTCCTATCGCCTCGGCTATGCGCGGCTGGAGGATGACGTGAATGTCGACTTCCCCGGCGCGCCGCTGGGGAACGGATTTGCCGAGTCCACCACCCATGACCTGATGGGATCGGTGGGCGTGGGGCCGGGCGTGTGGATGCCGTTGGGCCTCGTCGCCAGCGCGGGCTATGGCCGGGAGGATGCAAGCCAGCTCGACCAGCGGTTCGAGGACGAATGGGCGCGGCTCGACGCCACCCTGCCTGTATCCCCGACGCTCGCCCTGATCGGCGGCGTGGGTTACGAGAAGATCGAGATCAGCCAGCGTTCGCCCCTGCTGGACGGCAATGGCGTGCCGGTGATCTCCTCCAGCGGCCGCTACGTCACCGACGAAGGATCGCCGCGCCAGCTGATCTACGATTTCGACGACATCATCTGGGATGTCGGCGTGCTGTGGCGGCCGAGCCACCGCACGTCGCTGACCGCGCGGGTGGGCGAACGCTATGGCGGCATGACCTATTCGGGCAGCTTCATCTGGCAGGGGCGCGACAAGTCCTTCGCGCTGGTGGTGTTCGACGGCATCGACAGCTTCGGGCGGGTCATCACATCCGACGTGGCGGCGCTTTCGGGCAGCGACCTCGACATCGTGCGCAACCCCTTCACTGGCGATTTCACCGGCTGCGCCTTCTCCACCACCGGCGGCGGGCAGTGCTTCAACGACGCGCTGGCCGGGGTCACGGGGGTGAATTTCCGCTATCGCGGCGTCGCGGCCCAGTTCGCGGCCGAACGCGGGCCATGGGGGATGGGCATCGGCGCCGGCTATTCGCAGCGCAAGTTCGTGACGCCTTCGGGCGAGACCGTGCTGGTGCGCGGCTCGCGGGACCAGAACTGGTACGGCAACGCCTCGCTCACCTATCGCGTCGACAGCCGGTCGAGCATCGATACGGCGGTCTACGCCAATTATTTCGACGCCAGCGGCAACCGGCTGGACGTGCTGAACCTGGGCGCCTTCGCCAGCTATTACCGGCTGGTCACGCGCAATTTGCAGGCGTCGGCTTCGGTCGGCCTCGACAGCGCCAAGGCGGACGATCTGGACGCCGTCATCAACGCCATGGGCCAGTTGGGCCTTCGCTACACATTTTAAGCCAATGCCCGGTCGGGTGGAGAGATGGACATGTACGATCAGTTCTACGGATTGCAGGGACGCCCGTTCCAGCTGACGCCGGACCCGCATTTCTATTTCGAGAGCGCGACGCACCGCAAGGCGCTGTCCTATCTGGGCTATGGCCTGGCGCAGGGGGAGGGCTTCATCGTCATCACCGGCGACATCGGCGCGGGCAAGACGACGCTGGTCGGGCACCTCATGAACACCATCGACCCTTCGCGGCTGACGGCGGTGAAGATCGTGTCCACGCAGGTCGAGGGCGACGACATGCTGCGCCTGGCCGCCCAGAGCTTCGGCCTGGCGGTCGACGGGAGCCCCAAGGCGCAGATCTTGAAGCAGATCGAGGGCTGGCTCCACGCGCAGGCGCGGGCGGGCAAGCGGTCGCTGCTGATCGTGGACGAGGCGCAGAACCTGCCGATCTCCGCCATCGAGGAACTGCGCATGCTCTCCAACTTCCAGTTGGGCGGGCAGTCGCTGCTGCAGATATTCCTGCTGGGCCAGCCGGAGTTTCGCGACCTGCTGAAGTCGCCGGAACTGGAGCAGCTCCGCCAGCGCGTGATCGCCACCCACCATCTGGACCCGATGATGCGGCGGGAGGTCGAACCCTATATCCTGCATCGCCTGTCGCTGGTCGGCTGGCAGGGCGATCCGCAATTCACGCCGGAGGCCTTTGCCGCCATCTATGCCGCGACCGGCGGCGTGCCGCGCCGGATCAACGTGCTGGTGAGCCGCGTGCTGCTGTTGGGCGCGCTGGACCGGCTTTCGGTGATCGATGCCGAGGTGGTCTATGCCGTGGTGAGCGACATGGGCGCGGACGCCGACGTGACGCCGGAACCGATGGCGCCCAGCGTGCTGGACGATGCGGAGGAACTGGCGGACATGCCCGCCGCAGCGCCCCTTGCGGCCGATCCCGCGGTTTCGGAGGAGGTTGCGTCCCTGCGCGCCGAGGTCGAGGCGTTGAGGGCGGCCAGGCCCGATCCGGCCGCGGACCTGCTGGAGGAGATCGCCTCCCTGCGGGCGGAGATCGACACGCTTCGGGCCGAGAACGACTTTGCCCGCAGCGCGCCGAGCGTCGATCCCGAAGCGCTCAAGGACTGCTTCACCCTGGTCGAGGAGCGGCTTTCCACGCTGGAGTTCCGCGTCACGGAGCAGGACACGGCGCTGCGCCGGGTGCTGACGCTGCTGGTCGAATGGGTCGAGCGCGAGGAAAAGCTGGGCGAGGCGCAGCAAAGCGCCGCCGCCTGACCGGACCCATGCTGAACGCCCTATCCGTCGACGTCGAGGACTGGTTCCAGGTCGGCGCCTTCGAGCGCACGATCCGGCGCGAGGATTGGGCGGGCCTGGCCCATCGCGTCGAGGGCAACACCGATGCGGTGCTGGCGCTGTTCGAGGAGGCGGGGGTCAAGGCGACCTTCTTCACGCTCGGCTGGGTGGCGGAACGCTATCCGGCGCTGATGCGGCGCATCGTCGATGCGGGGCATGAGGTCGCCAGCCACGGCTATGACCACAAGCGGGTCTTCACCTTCGACGGGGCGCAGTTTCGCGCCGACCTGCGCCGGTCGCGGGCGATATTGGAGGATGCGACCGGGCAGGCGGTGACCGGCTATCGCGCGCCCAGCTTTTCCATCGACCGGCGCAATCCCTGGGCGCATGAGGTGCTGGCGGAGGAGGGCTATGCCTATTCCAGCAGCGTCGCGCCGGTCCGGCACGATCATTATGGCTGGCCCGAAAGCCCGCGCTTCGCCTGGCGGCCGGTCGAGGGATCGCCGCTGGTCGAACTGCCCGTGACCACCGCGAGGTTCGCGGGCCGGACGCTGGCGGCGGGGGGCGGCGGCTTCTTCCGGCTGCTGCCCTATGGTTTTTCGCGCTGGGCGATCCGGCAGGTGAACCAGCGGGACGGGCGACCGGCGATCATCTATTTCCATCCCTGGGAGATCGACGCCGAACAGCCCCGCGTCCAGGGCGCGCCCCTGCGATCGCGGGTGCGGCATTACAGCAACCTGTCGGTCATGGCGGCCAAGCTGCGCCGCCTGACGCGGGATTTTTCCTGGACCCGCGTGGATGCGCTGGCGGCGCAAGAAGCGGAGCGGGCGGCATGATGGCGGGGGAGATGCTCGTCACCAGACTGAACCTTGCCGATCCGGCGCAGCGTGATGCCGCGGACGGCTTCGTGATGGCGCATCCGCAGGGAACGCCCTTCCACCGGCCGGCCTGGTTGACGGGCGTGGAGCGGGGGACGGGCAACCGGGCGCATATGCTGGCCGCCGTGGCGCCTTCGGGGGAGATTGCGGGGTTGCTGCCGCTGCATCATGTGCGCAGCGCCCTGTTCGGGCAGGCCCTGGTGTCGTCGGGTTTTGCCGTCGACGGCGGGATTCTCGCCAGCGACCCGGCGGCGGTGCCCGCGCTGGCCGCCGCCTGCCAGGGCATGGCGCGGGACGGCGGAATCGCGTCTGTGGAGATTCGCGGCGGTCCGGCGCCGGGCGAGGGCTGGACGCTGCATGAGGGCAGCCATGTCGGCTTCGCCCGGCCCATCGCGGCGGACGACGAGGCGGAACTGCTGGCCGTGCCGCGCAAGCATCGGGCGGAATTGCGCAAGGCGCTGGCCAATGGCGCGCTGCGCGTCGAGATCGGGCGGGATGCGCGGCATCGACGGGCGCATTACCGCGTCTATTCGGAAAGCGTGCGCAATCTCGGCACGCCGGTCTTCCCGGCGCGGCTGTTCCGGGAGGTGCTGGCGGCCTTTGGCGAGGATGCGGACATATTGGTGGTCCATGAGGGCGAGCGGCCGGTCTCGGCGGTGCTGACCCTCTATCACCAAGGGCGGGTCATGCCCTTCTGGGGCGGCGGCATCGCGGATGCGCGGCGGCTTCGGTCCAATGAACTCATGTACTACCGCCTGATGGGCCATGGCCGGGCGCGGGGCATGCGCGTCTTCGACTTCGGCCGGTCCAGGACGGGCAGCGGCCAGGCGGCGTGGAAAAGGAGCTTCGGCTTCGATCCCGCGCCGCTTTCCTATCATGGCTGGTCGGCCACGGGCGAGCGGCGGGACGTCAATCCCGACAGCCCGCGCCACCAGCGGCGGATCGACCTCTGGAAGAAGCTGCCCCTGCCGGTCGCGAACCTCATCGGACCGTTCATCGCGCGGGGGCTGGGGTGAGGGGGGAGATACTCTTCCTCTGCCATCGCATCCCCTTTCCGCCGGATCGGGGCGACAAGATCCGGTCCTATCACCTGCTGGAGCGGATGGCGGAGATCGCGCCGGTCCATGTCGGCTGCTTTGCCGACGATGCGCGGGACAAGGGCTTTGCGCCGGACATGGCGAAGATGACCGCCAGCCAATGCGTGCTGATGCGCGACCGTTCGCGCATCGCGGCGGGCCTGAAAGGGCTGGCGAAGGGGCAGCCCCTGCTGGTTTCGCTGTTCGATCATCCCGGCCTGCATCGCTGGGTCGCGAAGACGCTGGCGGAGCGTCCGATCGCGGCGGTCGCCGCCTATTCGGCGCAAATGGCGCATTTCGTGCCCGCGCTGCCGGACGGGGTGCGCTTCGTCATGGATTTCGTGGATTTCGATTCGGCCAAATATGCGGCCTATGGCGCGCAAGGCTCCGGTCCCATGGCCTGGATCAACCGGCGGGAGGGGCGCGCGCTGCTGGATTTCGAGCGGAAGGTCGCGGAGCGGGCCGACCTCTGCGCCTTCGTCAGCGAAGCGGAGGCGGCGCTGTTCCGGCGGGCGAGCGGGCTGGGGCCTGACCGCATCGTCGGCGTCGACAATGGCGTGGCGCTGGATTTTTTCGATCCCTTGGCGGATTTCCCCGCCGTGGACCGGCCGGAGGGGCGGCTGCTCGTCTTCACCGGGCAGATGGATTATCGCCCCAATGCCGAGGCGGTGGAGAGCTTCGCCCGCGAAACCCTGCCCGCCATCCGCGCCCGCCGTCCGGATGCGATCTTCGCCATTGTCGGGCGCAATCCCGCGAAATCGGTGCAGGCGCTGGCGGCCCTGCCCGGCGTCGTCGTGACCGGCGCCGTGCCCGACGTGCGCGGCTGGCTGGCGGCGGCGGACGCGGTGGTGGCGCCGCTGCGGATCGCGCGCGGCATCCAGAACAAGGTGCTGGAGGCGATGGCCATGGCGCGGCCCGTCGTCGCATCGCCGCAGGCCGCCGAGGGGATAGACGCCCGCGACGGCGAGCATCTGCTGATCGCCGCCGACCCCGCGCAGGAGGCGGAGAAGGTGCTTGCCCTGCTATCCGACCCGGAGCGCGCCGCGCGGATTGGCCATGCGGCGCGATGCCGGATGGAGGAGCGCTACCGCTGGTCGGCGACGCTGGCGGCGCTGCCGGACATGCTGTTCGGATCGCCCGGCGTCGGCGGCATGAGGGCCGCCTGATGGAAGACGCGCTTCCCATGCGGCCGCAGGTGAAGCTGTCGGGCTGGCGCGGTCATCTGACCGCGCTCGCCATCGTCGCCTGCACGATCCTGGCGCTGTTCCACCGCGACCTGCTGGGCATGGTCGCGATCTGGTGGAACGCGTCGACCTATGGCCATTGCCTGTTCGTTCCGATCCTGGTCGCATGGCTGGTGCAGCAGCGCCTTCCGGGCCTGCGCCGGCTGGAGCCTTCCGCCTGGGCGCCGGGGCTGCTCTGGCTGGGGCTGGGCGCTTTCGCCTGGATGCTGGGCGCGGCGGCGGGCGTCGCCGTGGTCCGCCATGGCGCGCTGGTGATGATGTTGCAGGGTTCGGTGATCGCCCTGCTGGGACCGGCCGTGGCGCGGGCGCTGCTGTTTCCCCTGTTCTACGCCTTTTTCATGGTGCCCTTCGGCGAGGAGATCGTCGCGCCCCTGCAACTGGCGACGGCGCATATCAGCATGATCCTGCTCGGCCTGAGCGGCGTTCCCGCGCAGATGCAGGGCATATTCATCACCACGCCCAACGGCTATTTCGAGGTGGCGGAGGCCTGTTCCGGCGCGAAGTTCGTGATCGCCATGACCGCCTATGGCCTGCTGGTCTGCAATGTCTGCTTCACCAGCTGGAGGCGGCGGATCGCCTTCATGGTCGGCGCGCTCTCCCTGTCCATATTGGCGAACGGCGTGCGCGCCTTCGCCACCATCTTCGTCGCGGAAGTGACCACCATCGATGCGGCGGCGGGCTTCGACCATGTGGTCTATGGCTGGCTGTTCTTCGCCGTCATCATGATCGTGGTGATGGCGATCGCCTGGCCCTTTTTCGACCGGCAGCCCGGCGACCCCTGGTTCGATCCCGAAGATCTGCGGCATAAGGGCCATTCTGCGACGGGCGCCGTCGCGGGCGTCGCGCTGGCGATGATCGTGGCCGCGCCGCTCTGGCTGGCGGCGAGCGCGGCGGCGGGCCAGCCCCTGCCCGGCGCGCCCGCGATGCCGCAGGTCAAGGGTTGGGTCCGAAGCGACGAGCCGCCGCTTCGGCCCTGGCGGCCGCGCTTCGACGGCGCCGATCATCTGGCCATGGCGCGATATGGCGATGCCAAGGGGCAGGTCGTCGATCTCGCCATCGCGACATTCGACCGGCAGGACGAGGGGCGCGAACTGGTCGGCTTCGGCCAGGGCGCGGCGGGAGCCGACAGCGGATGGACCTGGTCGCAGCCCGCCCCCGCGCCCGGCGATGCGCGGGGCGAGCAGATCACCGGCCCCGGTCGCGTGGTGCGCCATGTCGTCAGCTTCTACGTCGTCGGCGGGGGCAGGCCCACCGGCAGCGCCCATCTGGTCAAGCTGGCGACGATGAAGGCGCGCCTGCTGGGCGGCGACCGGCGCGCCGCCGCCATCATGGTTTCGGCGGAGGAACGGGCGGGGCGTTCCGCCGATGCCGCCATCGCCGCTTTCCTGCATGATCTGGGCGATGTGAAGGATTTGGCTGACCGCAGCCTTGGAACCCGCTAAGACCCTTCGCATGTGCGGAATTGCGGGCATTTTCCATCTAGAAACGGCCAAGCCGGTCGACCCGGCGCGGGTCGGGCTGATGCTGGACGCCATGCCGTGGCGCGGGCCGGACGACAGCGGCGTGTGGACCGCGCCGGGGGTGGGGCTGGGCCATCTGCGCCTGTCGATCATCGACCTGGGCAGCGGCACCCAGCCCATGCTGACGGAGGATGACAGCCTGGCCGTCGTGTTCAACGGCGAAATCTACAATTTCATGGAGGTCAGGGCGGAACTGGAGGCCAAGGGCCATGTCTTCCGCACGCAGAGCGACACGGAGGTCATCCTGCACGGCTATCGCCAATGGGGCGAGGCCTGCGTCGAGAAGTTCAACGGCATGTTCGCCTTCGCCCTGTTCGATGCGCGGGCGCAGGCGCTGTGGCTGGTGCGCGACAGGCTGGGGGTGAAGCCGCTGCATTATGCGCTGCTGTCCGACGGCAGCCTGATCTTCGGGTCGGAACTCAAGAGCCTGCTCGCCCATCCGTTGCTGCGCCGGGCGCCGGACCTGTCGGCGGTCGAGGATTATCTCGCCTATGGCTATGTGCCCGACGACGCCTGCATGGTGGCGGGCGTGCGCAAGCTGGGCGCGGGCGAGACGCTGCGCATCGTGCGCGGGCGGCCGCTGCCGCAGCCGCAGCGCTATTGGGACGTCAGCTTCGCCGACCGCAGCCGGGCGAGGCCGGAGGCGCTGGAGGAGGAAATGGTCGCGCTGATGCGGCAGGCGGTGCGGTCCCGCATGGTGGCGGACGTGCCTTTGGGCGCGTTCCTGTCGGGCGGGGTGGACAGCAGCAGCGTGGTCGCGCTGATGGCGGAGGCGTCGAAACAGGCGGTCAAGACCTGCACCATCGGCTTCGACGTCAGGGAACTGGACGAGACCGCCTATGCCGACAGGGTGGCGCGGCGCTTCGCCACCGACCATCGCACCCGCATCGTGTCGCCCGACGATTATGGGCTGATCGACACGCTGGCGCTGCATTTCGACGAGCCCTTTGCCGATGCCTCCGCGCTGCCGACCTACCGGGTGTGCGAACTGGCGCGGGAGAAGGTGACGGTGGCGCTTTCCGGCGACGGCGCGGACGAGGCCTTTGCCGGCTACAGGCGGCATCGGTTCCAGATGCAGGGGGAAAGGCTGCGCAGCCTGATCCCCGCTTCGGTGCGGCGGCCGCTGTTCGGGACATTGGGCCGCTACTATCCCAAGGCCGACTGGGCGCCCCGGCCCCTGCGCGCGAAGTCGACCCTGCTGGAACTGGCGGGGGAAGGCGGGGAAGCCTATGCCGCGTCGGTCGGGGTTACGCCCCATGCGCTGCGGCAGCGTCTGTTCAGCCCGGACATGAAGGCGCGGCTCGGCGCCTATCGGGCGGAGGATCGCTATGTCAGGATGATGGCGGAGGCGCCGGCGCGCGATCCGCTGGACCGGGCGCAATATGCCGACATCCGCATCTGGCTGCCCGGCGACATATTGACCAAGACAGACCGGATGAGCATGGCCGTCAGCCTGGAGGCGCGGGAGCCGTTGCTGGATCATCGGCTGGTGGAGTTCGCGGCGCGGCTGCCCGTGGCGCAGCGGATTCGCGGGAACAGCGGCAAGTACCTCATGAAGAAGGCGATGGAGCCATTCCTGCCGCAGGACATACTCTATCGCCCGAAAATGGGCTTCGTCACGCCGATCAGCGCCTGGTTCCGGGGGCCGCTCGCCGGGGAGGCGACGGCGATCGCGGGAGGATCGGCGCTGGCGAAGACCGGCTGGTTCGACGCGCGGATGCTGGGCAAGGTGGCCGCGGATCACAAGGCCGGGCTGGCGGATCATGGGCGGCTGCTGTGGCAGTTGCTGATGCTGGACAAGGCTTTGGCGCGGTTGTTCAGCCTTTGATCGTTGCGCCAGATGCTCCTGCGAAGGCAGGCTTCCAGTCCCGTCGCTGCACAAGATCGCGGCGCCTGAACTGGGTTCCTGCCTGCGCGGGAACGCTTCTTCTCCATTCAAACTCTTGAAAGCCGCCTCCGGCAATGCCAACGGAGCGGACACGCCAAAGCCAATCAGGGTCCACGAGTGACAGTCTCCAAGGAAATATTGCGGGTGCGCCTGTACCTGCTGTGTCTGCTGGGGGACATGGCGGGGCTTTTCCTGTCCTTCCTGCTCGCCAATTACCTGGTGCTGGGCGCATGGCTGGGCGAACCGGGCAAGCCGCACGGCATCGTCATGTTCGCGATGATCGCGCCGCTTTACGTGCTGCTCGGCGTGCAGGGCGGCGCCTATGGCATCCATATGCTGGAGGATCTGCGGCGCGGCATATTCCGGGCGTTGATGGCGCTGGCGCAGGCGGCGATGCTGATGCTGCTGATCGTCTATCTGGGCAAGATCGCGGAGCAGCTTTCGCGCCTGACCTTCATCGTCGGGCTTGGGATTTCGGCGGTGGGCGTGGCGGCCGTGCGGCTGGCCATCGGGCGGCTGAGCGCGCACCTGCTGGGCGAGGTGCCGCACCTGACGGCGGTCATCATGGACGGGGTCACGATCGATGCCGGCCCGCACATGCATGTGATAGAGGCCGCCGGCGCGGGATTGCATCCCAAGGGGCATGACGCGGACATGGCGGCCCGCCTGGCCGCCGCCGTGGGGCTGGCGGAACGGGTGATCGTTGCCTGTCCGATGGAGCGGATGGACGACTGGTCGGTGGCGCTCAAGTCCCTGTCGGCGCGGGGCGAGATCGTGGTGCCCGAACTGCTGCGCTTCGCCCCGGCGCGGGTGGACGAATTCGACGGCCAGCCGACGATCATCGTCGCGGGCGGGCCGTTCCAGTTCCGCGATCGCCTGATCAAGCGATTCTTCGACATCGTCGTGGCGACGGCGGCCACCATCGCGCTGTCCCCGGTGCTGATCGCGGCGGCGCTGGCGGTGAAGCTGACCAGCCCCGGCCCCGTCATCTTCCGCCAGCCGCGCATCGGCCGTGACGCCCGGCCGTTCAACATCTACAAATTCCGTTCCATGCGGACGGAGGCGAGCGACCGGAAGGCCGACAGGCTGACGGCGCGGGACGACGACCGGGTGACGGCCGTGGGCCGTTTCCTGCGCAAGACCAGCATCGATGAGCTGCCGCAGCTTTTCAACGTGCTGCGCGGCGACATGAGCATCGTCGGCCCGCGCCCCCATGCCGCCGCCGCCAAGGCCGGCGACAGCCTCTATTGGGAAGTGGACGAGCGCTATTGGGAACGGCATTGCATCAAGCCGGGCATGACCGGGCTGGCGCAGGTGCGCGGCCATCGCGGATCGACCGACCATCATCAGGATCTGATCGACCGGCTCCAGTCGGACCTGGAATATGTCACCCAATGGTCGATCTGGCGCGACCTGCGCATCATCGTCGCGACCATCGGCGTGCTGGTGCACCATAAGGCCTATTGATGGACGGGATCGACCTGATCGCGGCGTTGCTGTTGCTGCTGTCGCTGGTGGCGGTGGCGTGGCCGTTTCTTTTCTACCCGCTGATCCTGCGCCTGCTGCCGACGAAGGCGGAACGGCCGGTCGCGGGGCCGGCGCCGTCCGCATCGCTGCTGTTCTGCGCCTATAACGAGGCGGCGGCGATGCCGGAAAAGTTGGCCAATCTGGCGATGTTGAAGGCGCGCTGCCCGGCGCTGGAAATCCTTGCCTTCGACGACGGATCGTCGGACGAGACGGCGGCGCTGATCGCGGCGCGGAGCGATCTGGTGACGCTGCTGCGCGGGCCGGGGCGCAGCGGCAAGGCGCATGGCATGAAGCTGCTGGCGGCGCGGGCCAAGGGCGACGTGCTGATCTTCACCGACGCCAATGTCATGCTGGACCCCGACGCCGTCGACAATCTGCTGGCGCGCTATGCCGATCCGGAGATCGGAGGCGTGCTGGGGTCGCTGCACTATATGGGCGATGGGGAAAGCGCGACCGCCTCGGTCGGGTCGCTCTACTGGCGGATCGAGGAGCGGTTGAAGGACGAGGAATCGCGCACCGGGAACGTGCTGGGGGCGGACGGGTCGATCTTTTCCATCCGGCGGGCGCTTTATCCGGAATTTCCCGACAGCGTGCTCGACGATCTGACCGTGTCGATGGCGGTGGTCTTCGCGGGCAGGCGGCTGGTGAAGGCGAAGGACGTGATCGCCTGCGAGCGGCTGGTCGCCGGGCGCGGCGACGAATATCGGCGCAAGGTGCGCATCGCCGCCCGCGCCTGGCACACGCACAGCCATTTGCGGCCGCAATTGCGGCGGATGGGGGCATTGGATCGGTTCAAATATGCCTCTCGCAAGATCGTGCGCTGGTTCGGCGGGATCTTCATCCTGACGGGCCTCGTCGCGGCGGGGACGCTGGCGATGCGGATTTCGCCGACGCTCTACATGGTTGGCGGGCTGACGGGGGTGTTCATCCTGTGGCGCGGGCTGCGGTCCAGCGGCGGGCCTTTCGCGGCGGTGGTGGACATCGCGATCGCCTATGCCGCGACGCTCCAGGGCGTGGCGAAGGCGATGACGGGGCGGACCGTGACCATCTGGAATCCGGCCAAGTCGCGCTGATCGGCCTTCGCGGGGATGACGGCCTGAAAGGGGCGGGCGCCACGGAATCGCTCGCCAAAGCGGCGGCATATTGTATAGGCCGGTGCCAACTGCTTTTTGGAGCCAAGGCGTGATCACTTTCCAGCGGGTGGCGAAGGCCGCCGGCAAGCATCTGACCCGGACCCTGCTGGCCGCGCGCAAGGCGCTGGGCGCGCGGGCGAACCGGGGCTGCCCGGCCTGCGGGCAGGCGGTGGTCGGCTTCTTCCGCTATGGCGACAATGCCGAATGGGGTTGCCCGAACTGCGGCGCTTCCCCCCGCGAACGGCTGATGAACCATCTGATCGCGGGCCATGTGCTGACCGTGCCGGAACAGGGCGCGGTGCTGCACATGGCGCCCAATGAGGGCAGCCTGGTGCGCCGCTTTTCCGCCGCCGCGGACTATACCCCCGCCGACCTCGATCCCGGCCGCTATTCTGTGCCGAACATGCGGCGCGTGGACCTGATGGCGCTCGACGCCAGCGATCGTTACGACCTCTTCTACGCCAGCCATGTGATGGAGCATGTGCCCGACGATCATGCCGTGCTGCGCAACATCCATCGCGCGCTGAAACCCGGCGGCGAGGCGTGGCTGATCGTCCCGTTATGGGACAAGCCGACCGAGGACGGCAGCTTCGACATGCCTCCGCGCGAACGGGAGCGGCGTTTCGGCCAGTGGGACCATGTGCGCCAATATGGCCCTGACTTCGCCGACCGCATCCGGGCGGCGGGCTTCGACCTGGAGGAGATCGACGCCGGCGCCATCGACGCCGATACGCGGCATTATCATGCGCTGGACGACAGGCTGTTCCGCGCGCGCAAGCCTTTGACGACCGGCGCGCGGTGAGCATGCCGCCCGGCAGCGCGCTTGCCCGGATGGAGGGATCGGCGCGCATCCTTGCCCTCATCAAGCTCGCCAATGTCGGGCTGACGCTGATCTGGGGCTTTGCCGTCACCTATGTCTTCGTGCGCGTCCTGCCGTTGCGCGAGTTCCAGTCCTTCCTGCTGCTGGTGGCGTTCGGCAATTTCACGATTTCCGCCGAATTCGGCCTTACCAGCATCATCTATGCGCGGCTGCGGCGGTATTGGCTGGGGAATTCGGGGCTGGGGAATTCGGGGCCGGGAAATTCAGGGCCGGAGAAGGGCGAGGCGGGCGGCTTCCGGCTGGAGGAAATGGGCGTGCTGTTCCTGTTCCTGGGCCTGCTGATGATCGGCGGCCTGGCTGTTCTGCTGGCCGCGCTGGCGGCGGGCGGGCTGCATACGGGCATGCCGCTTCTCTTCCTGCTTTTCTTCCTGTCCGCCTGTCTCAACCTGCCCGCCCTGCTCGCCAAGAGGGCGCTGGCGGCGGTGGACGGCAATTTCCTCTGGGAAGCGCTGGATTGCCTGCGCCGGGCGATGACCATCGCGCTGCTGCTGTTCATCCTGCAGGGGCTGGACCCGCGCATGTCCGTCGCCTTGCAGCTTTGCGTCAGCATCGCGGTGATCGGCTATGCCATCGCCCTGGTGCATCGGCGCCTGGGCATGCGGGCGCGGCACTGGCTGTCCTTCAGGGTCGGCGGCGGCCATGTCAGGCGCCATTATCTGCGGGACATCGGCGCTTCGGCGGCCTTCACCATTTCCGAAATCCTGGCCTATAACGCGCCTTATTTCACCATTGCCGCCGCGACCCAGGATGCGCGGCCGATGCTGGTCTTCGACTTCTTCTTCAAGATGTCCCGATCCCTTTCCATGCTGGTGAGGGCGATGGTGGAGGCGGCCTTGCCCCGGATCACCCGCGCCTTCCACGCCGGCGACCGGGCAAGGCTGCGCCAGTTGGTGACGCGGGCGCTCGGCGCGGCGCTATTCTTCGCGCTGGGCGCTTCGGCGGCCTTGCTGCTGCTGGGCGAGTGGCTGTTCGCAAAGCTGTTCGACGGCCGCGCCGCGATCGACCGGGTCGACCTGCTGCTGATCGGCGGCGCGCTGCTGGCGCTCGCCCTGATCTGCGTGTCCGTCTATGTGCAGGGCGCGCTGGGGCGGTTCAGGCTGCTGCTTGGCCGGTCCTTGCCCTTCCTTGCCGGGTCGCTGCTCAGCGTGCCGCTGGCCCGGATATTCGCGCCGGATCGGTTCGACCTCATGTTCCTGCTCCTCTACGCGCTGACCCTGTTCGTCGCGGCGTTCATCCACGGACTTTCGCTGCGCCAGTTGGTGGGGAAGCGCGGATGAAGGTCGCCATGTGCGATCCGTCGCTTTTCACCGGGCGCTATGACGACAGCCTCTGCGCCGCGATGGCGGGCGAGGGCGCGGAGGTCGCCTTGCTCGGCCGGCCGATGCGGGCGACGGACGCCATCGTGCCGCGGGGCTATCGCTACGAGCCGCGCTTCTTCCGCCGGAGCGAGGCGCTGCGCCGGCGCATGGGCGAAGGGCGGGCCTTCCGCCTGCTCAAGGCGGCGGAATATGGGCTCAGCTGCGCGCTGGGCGACCTTGCCCCGCTGGCCGGGGCGGATGTCGCGCATATGCAATGGCTGCCGCTCGCGC
The DNA here is from genome assembly GCF_000445085.1 of Sphingobium sp. HDIP04. Taxonomy (NCBI): domain Bacteria; kingdom Pseudomonadati; phylum Pseudomonadota; class Alphaproteobacteria; order Sphingomonadales; family Sphingobiaceae; genus Sphingobium; species Sphingobium sp. HDIP04. Next base: position 70,127 of record NZ_ATDO01000129.1, read on the forward strand.
CGGCCGACCGGATCATGCTGCGGCGGTTGAAGGGCAGGACGGCGCTGGTCCACACGGTTCACAATGCCGATGCCTATCATGCCGACGCCGGGGTGCAGGGCAGGGGCTATCGCGGCCTGCTCGACATGTTCGACGCGCTGATCGTCCATGGCGGGACAACGCGGGAAGCGCTGGAGCGGCAGGGCGTCGATCCCAAGCGCATCCATGTGACTCCGCACCCGCCGATGCGGCTTGCGCCCGCCGGAGCGGAGGATCTGGCGCAGGTGCCGGATGCTATCCTGCCGCGCCTGCTGTTTTTCGGCACCATCCGGCCTTATAAGGGCGTCGACCTGCTGCTGGAGGCCTGCCTGTCGCTCTGGCGCGCCGGGCATCGCTTCGAACTGGCGCTGGCGGGCAAGCCCTTCATGGACATCGCCCCGCTGATCGAGCGTGTCCGCGCCGCGGGCTTTGGCGAGCGGCTGATCACCGATCTCGCTTTCCTCACGGAGCAGCGGCTCGACGCGCATATGGCGAAGGCGGACATATTGGCCTTCCCCTATCGGCATATCGACAGCAGCGGCGCTTTCCTGTCGGCCCTGCACCATGGCAAGGCCATGGTCACGTCGGACGCGGGCATGTTCGCCGACCTGCCGGAGGGGGTCGCCGCCAGGACGCCGGCGGGAAACGCGCCCGCGCTTGCGCAAGCCCTCTTGCCCCTCGTAGAAAGCGCGGCCATCAGGCAGGCTTTGGGAGCGCGCGCGCGCACCTATGGAGATTCAATGGGCAACTGGAAGGACATGGCCCTGGCCACCATCGCCATCTATCGCGGCGTGACCGGGAAATGAGCCGTCATATCCGGGAACTGCGCGACCGGGCGCTGGCGGTTCGGCTGGCGCTGGCGGGGCGGGTGCATCAATATCCCGAAATCCAGGCGCTGCGCCGTTTCCTGGGCGCCTTCGCGGTGGATTGCGTGTTCGACGTCGGCGCCAACCGGGGCCAATATGCGACGATGCTGCGCAGGGATGCGGGCTTTGGCGGCACGATATTGTCCTTTGAGCCCAATCCGGACATCTTTTCCGAACTGGAACGCAACGCCTCGTCCGACCGCCGATGGCATGTGTTCAACATGGCCCTGTCCGACTTCGACGGCATGGCGAGCTTCAACATCATGGCGGCCGACCAGTTCAGCTCGCTGAAGGCGCCGTCGGGGGAGCAGGACGCGATCTTCGCCGAGCGCAACAGGGTGACGCGCACGGTCGACATGCAATGCCGCCGGCTGGAAAGCCTGTTGCCTGACCTCAGGCGCGCCCACGGCTTTACCCGGCCTTTCCTGAAGATGGATACGCAGGGGCACGACCTGTCCGTCTGCGAAGGCGCGGGCGACGGGCTGCGCGACATGGCGGGCGTGCAGACCGAACTCGGCGTCCGGCCGATCTATGAGGGCGGAACCGGCTATCGCGCGATGATCGACTGGCTGGCGGAGCATGGCTTCGTCCCCTCCGCCTTCTTCGCCAACAACAAGGGGCATTTCCCCCTGCTGGTCGAGATGGACGGCATTTTCGTCAACCGGGCGCTGCTGCCGCGGGAAGGCTGATGTTCAATCGGTTGCGCCCCATCAGTGCCACCCGCCTGTTCCTTGCGGGCGCGATCGGGCTGACGCTGTGGCTGGGCGCGACTTTCCTCTGGCATGTGACCTACAGGCAGGGCATCAGCCTGGCGGTGATCCTGTTCCTCGACCAGGATTTTCCGGCGCTTCTGGGCGGATTGCTGCTGCTGACGCTGGCCGCGCCCTTCGCGGAGGGCATGGGCTGGCGCCTGCCGCCGCCGCGCGCGCGGGTGATGGTGCCGCTGGTGCTGTTCTTCGGCCTGGTGGCATGGGCGGGGCATTACTGGCTGTTCCAGGACTATTCCATCTCCCGCGACGAGGAGGTCGCCCGCTTTGCCGCCGCCTATATGCGGGAGGGTTTCCTGGCCCGCCCGATCCCGATGGAGTGGGAGGCCTATCGCCGGGCGATCATGCCCGAATTCTTCTCCCCCTTCGGCGCGGCGGATTATTGGACGGCGGCCTATCTGCCGGTGAACAGCGCGATCCAGGCGCTGTTCTGGCAGGCGGGCGACCCCAATCTGGCCGGGCCGGCGCTGCTGATGGCGGGGCTGTTCGCGCTGTGGCGGGTGGCGCTGCACCTGTTCCCCGACAGGCCGGACGCGGTGTGGGTGACGATGCTGCTGGGGCTGTCGTCGGCGCAGCTATGGGTCACGGCGATGACGCCCTATGCCATGACGGGGCATTTCGCGCTCAACATGGTCTGGCTGGCGCTGGTGCTGCGCGGCGGGGCGGTCGGGCATCTGGGCGCGGGCGTGGTCGCGCTGGCGGCGGCGGGGCTGCACCAATGGCATTTCCCGCCGATCTTCATCGCGCCCTTCATCCTCTGGATGCTGCTGGGACGGCGGTGGCGGGTCGCGATCTTCCACATGCTGGTGCTGGCGGTCGTCGTCATCGTCTGGGCGAAGCTATGGCCCGCCTTCCTGACCCACGCGCTGGGGCAGGCGACCGACGTGCGCCCTTCCGCAGGCGTGGCGGACAAGGTGGGCAGCCTGTTCGAGCGGCTGGGCGACCGCTGGCAGCCACTGGTCAATCTCAGCCGCTTCGCCGCCTGGAACAATATATTGATGGTGCCTCTGGCGACGCTGGGCGTGTTCGCGATGCGCTGGCGGGGGGCGATCCGGGGGCAGGAGATCGCGCTGCCGCTGGCGCTGGGCTGCTTTGCCGGATGCGCGCTCGCCCTGGCGCAGGGCTATGGCTGGGGCTATCGCTATGCCCATGGTTTCATCGGGCCTTTCTGCCTGCTGGCGGGCCTTGGCTGGGCGCGCTTCCGGACGGGCGCCATGCGGCCCCTGTTCCTGGGAACCGCCATCACCTTGCTCAGCAGCGCCTTCCTGGTGTGGCGGACGCACAGCTTCGTCGCGCCCTATGCGGCGAGCCACCGGATGATCGACGCGTCGCGGGCCGACGTCGTCCTCGTCGATCCGCGCGGCGGGCTTTACGTGACGGACCTGGTGCGGGGGCGCAACGGCGTGCCGGGCAAGCCGATGGTGATGAACCTTGGCATGCTGACGCTTGAGCAGGTGGACAATCTTTGCAGGAATTATGTGGTGGAACTGTTCGACCGCGCCGAATTCCGGCCGCTGGGCGTGCCGCTGGCGCGATGGAATCTGGGGCGCATGGACGCGCTGCGCGCGCATATGAAGGAGGAGGGCTGCGACAAGCCGGTGCAGCCGCCCCTGCCGGAGACGGAGGAAGAGGCCTTCAACGCGGCGGGGGATGTGCTGTAACGCGCCGTGCTCCCGCCTGCGCAGGAGCGCATCGCTTCTACTGCCCCTTCACATAGACCCGCTTGCCGCCGATCCACGTTTCCAGCACTTGCGTGCCCCGAATCTCGGCGGGGCTGGAGGTGGAAATGTCCCGGTCGATCAGCAGGAAATCCGCCCGTTGGCCCGGCGCCAGGCTGCCGAAGCGCTTTTCCGCGAAGGCCGCATAGGCCGCCGTCCGGGTGAAAGCGTCCAGCGCCGCCTCCAACCGAACCCGCTGTTCCGGCATCCAGCCGCCCGCCGGTTGGCCCGACGCATCCTCCCGCGTCATGGCGGCGGCGATTCCGGAGAAGGGATTGGGGCTTTCCACCGGCACGTCCGACCCGAAGGCGAGCGGCACGCGATTGTCCAGCATCGCCTTCCACGCATAGGCGCCCTTCAACCGCGCCTCGCCCAGCCGCGCCGTCGCCATGCGCCAGTCGGACGTCTGGTGCACCGGCTGCATGGAGGCGACGATGCCGAACTGGCCGAAGCGCGGCAGTTCGGCCGGGTCGACGATCTGCGCATGTTCGACGCGCCAGCGCCGGTCGCCCTTGTAGGTTTCGCTCAGTTCCTGCACCGCGTCCAGCACTTCGCTGTTGGCCGCGTCGCCGATGGCGTGGACCGCGATCTGGAAATTGTCCATCGCCGCCCGGCTCATGATGTTGCGAAGCTGGGTGGAAGGGATCATCGGCAGGCCGCGCTGCCCCGGCGCATCGGCATAGTCGGCCTTCAGCCAGGCCCCCCGCGATCCGAGCGCGCCGTCCAGGACCAGCTTGATCCCGCCCATGCGCAAATGATCGTCATAGAGCCAGGGCGTCGGTTCCGGCCCGGCGATCAGCACCATGTTCTCAAGGCCGAGGGCATAGGACATGATCCGCACCCGCAGCGCGCCGCGATCCGCCGACCGGCGAAAGGCCTGCCAGTCGTCGATGCTGGTGCCCATGTCGGCAATGCCGGTGATGCCCTGCCGCAGCAGCGCCTGCTGCGCCTTTTCCAGCGCGATGTCGCGGTCCTTGGGCGCCGGGGGCGGCACCACGCGGGTGATCAGCTCCATCGCCTTGTCGACGAACACGCCGGCGGGCTTCCCCGCCGCCATTTCGATCCGCCCGCCGGCGGGCGCCCTGGTCGCGGCGGTGACGGCCGCCGCCTTGATCGCCAGCGAATTGGCCCAGCCCGCATGGCCGTCCACCCGTTCCAGCCAGACCGGAACGTCGCTGACGGCGGCATCCAGTTCGGCCGCCGTCGGAAAGCGGCCCAGGCCCCAAAGCTCCTGGTTCCAGCCCGTGCCGATGATCCATTTGCGGCCCGTATTGGCGGCGGCATAGGCCCGGATCTTCGCCTGCGCCTCCGCCAGCGATTTGGTGTCCGACAGGTCTAGCGTGATCAGCGACAGGCCATAGCCCATCACATGCCCATGCGCGTCGATCAGGCCGGGGATCAGCGTCCTGCCGCCCGCGTCCAGCTTGAAGTCGGGGCGCTTGGGCTGGGCCTGTTCCGGTTCGTTCCGCTTCCGCTTGCGGGGGCGCGGCTGCTCCGGTTCCCGGTAGCGGTCGGGCAGCAGCCTTTCCACCTTGCCCTCATCGTCGATGGTGAGCGCCCGGAAACGCACCAGCCGGCCGTCGGCGTCCAGCGCGATGCCGTTCACATTGTCGATGATGCCCGACGCGAGCGCGGGGACGGGAAGCGCCAGGGCGAGGGCGGTGGCGAGGGTGGCAAGGGCGATGGCGCGGCCGTTCCCGCACAGCTTGCCGCAGGGGCGCATTGTCGCTGGGCCAGGCCCAGGGCGAAGGGCGCTGCGGGTCATGCCGGCCTTGTTCATGCCCGCGTGATCCGCCGGACGAGCGCGCTGGTGTCCTGCCGGTGGCCGCCCATCGCCTGCACATCGGCATAGAATTGGTCGATCAGCGCCGTCACCGGCAGGGTCGCGCCATTGGCCCGCGCCTCCTCCAGCGCCAGCCCCAGATCCTTGCGCATCCAATCCACCGCGAAGCCGAAATCGAAACTGTCCGCCGCCATCGTCTTCCAGTGCTTGTCCATCTGCCAGCTTTGCGCCGCGCCGCCCGAAATCGCGTCGAACAGCTTGTCCAGGTCCAGTTCCGCCGCCTGCGCGAAGCGCAGCGCTTCGGCCAGGCCCTGCACGACGCCCGCGATGCAGATCTGGTTCACCATCTTGGCGGTCTGGCCCGCGCCCGCCTTCCCGACATGGACGATGCGCGGCGCATAGGCCTGCATCACGATCCGGGCCGCCGCGACCGCCGGTTCGCTGCCCCCGCACATGACCGCCAGGCTGGCCTTTTCCGCCCCGGCCTGACCGCCCGTCACCGGGGCGTCGACGCAGTGCAGCCCTCGGCTTTCGCCCTCCACGAACAATTGCCGCGCGATCCGCGCCGATACCGTGGTATGATCGATGAAGAGGCCGCCCGGCTTCATCGAGCGGAAGGCGCCGTCGCGGCCCAGGGTGATCTGGCTCAGATCGTCGTCGGTGCCGACGCAACTGATGACGATCTCCGCATCCTCGGCCGCCTTGGCCGGGTTGATCGCGACCGCGCCGCCATAGGCCTCCGCCCAGCGCTTCGCCTTGCCGATGGAACGGTTGTAGACGGTCAGTTCATGCCCCGCCTTCGCCAGATGCCCCGCAATCGGGCCGCCCATGACGCCTAGGCCGATAAACGCGATTTTAGCCATATGCCTCGATCAGTTGGATGCGCGCCCCGCAAGCCATAGGCAGAGTTTTCCGTCAGTGCCAGTTCCTTCCGCCGCAATTTTAAGCTAGGTGGCGCGCCATGAACACGCTGAGCAAGATAGAGAGCGCCGTGCCGCTGCCCATTTCCGTCGACGACATACTGGCGGCGCGGGTGCGAATTTCGGGCTCCGTCGTGCATACGCCGACGCTGGTCAGCCAGACGCTGTCGGCCATGTTCGGCTGCAAGGTGTATCTGAAGTTCGAGAATCTCCAGTTCACCGCCGCCTACAAGGAGCGTGGGGCGCTCAACCGATTGCTTCAGTTGGACGAGGAGGCGAAGGGGAAGGGCGTGATCGCCGCGTCTGCCGGCAATCATGCGCAGGGCCTTGCCTATCACGGCAGGCGGCTGGGCGTGCCCGTCACCATCGTCATGCCCAACACCACGCCCACGGTGAAGGTCACCCAGACGCAGGGCCATGGCGCGACCGTCGTCCAGTTCGGCGAGAAGTTCGACGACGCCTATGCCCATGCCCGCGAACTGGAGGTGCAGCAGGGCCTGACCTTCGTCCACCCCTTCGACGAGCCGGACATCATGGCCGGGCAGGGGACGGTCGCGCTGGAGATGCTGGAGGACGCGCCGGAGATCGACACGCTGATCGTGCCCATCGGCGGCGGCGGCCTGTTTTCGGGCATGGCGACGGCGGCCAAGGCGATGAAGCCCGACATCAAGGTCTATGGCGTGCAGGCGGAGCTTTATCCGTCGATGTACGACTATATCAAGGGCGCGAACCTGCCCTGCGACGGCGACACGCTGGCGGAGGGCATCGCCGTCAAGGAGCCGGGCGAACTCACCCGCCGCTTCGTCGAGCGGCTGGCGGACGACGTGCTGCTGGTCAGCGAGCGCCATCTGGAGGAAGCGGTCAGCCTGTTGCTCCAGATCGAAAAGACCGTGGTGGAGGGGGCGGGCGCCGCCGGCCTGGCCGCGCTGCTGACGCACAAGGAACTGTTCGCCGGGCGCAGCGTGGGGCTGATCCTGACGGGCGGCAATATCGATACGCGGCTGCTGGCCAATGTGCTGCTGCGCGACCTGGCGCGATCGGGCCGGCTGGCGCGGCTGCGCATCATCCTTCAGGACCGGCCGGGCGCGCTGTTCCATGTGGCGCGCATCTTCGACCAGGAAGCGGTCAACATCCTGGAACTGTCGCACCAGCGGATCTTCACCAATCTGCCGGCCAAGGGCCTGAGCCTCGACGTGGAATGCGAGACGCGGGACGGCGCCCATCTGGAACGCCTGATCGCCGCCCTGCGCCAGGTGGGCTATGAGGTCGCGCCGATCGAGGTGGCTTAGCGGATTTGCGGCGAAGGGTGGAAAGCCGCCAATCCCCATTTCGTCACCCCGGGCTTGACCCGGGGTCCCGCTTTCTTTCTGAGTCCGCGCCCGGCTCAAGGCAGCGGGACCCCGGGTCAAGCCCGGGGTGACGGAAAACTGATGACCGCAACTGGCCATTTCCCGCCTATCGCGCAAACCTCCAGTCTCTTCTCTGCCGCTTAACCAATTTTCGTGGTAAATAAACTTTTCACAGCCGCTCGCGAACGGCATAGTCGACTCATGAATCAGGGGTCGGGCAGCGCTGTGGGGGAGATGCGGTCGTGAGTGCGCCTTTCCGCTTTCCGCGCTTTTTCGTCACTAATCCCAGCCCCTGCCCCTATCTGCCCGGCAAGAGCGAGCGGAAGGTGTTTACCGAACTCAGCGGCGACAACGCGTCCGAACTGAACGACGCCCTTGGCCGCATCGGTTTCCGCCGCAGCCAGAACGTCGCCTATCGCCCCAGTTGCGCGGATTGTTCCGCCTGCGTGTCCGTGCGCGTCGTCGCGGGCGAGTTCGAACCCAACGCCACCCAGCGCAAATTGCTGCGCCGGAACGAAGACCTGGTCATCACCGCCTGCAAGCCCTGGTCGACGGAGGAGCAGTTCGAACTGCTCCAGCGCTATCTGCGCGCCCGGCATCCCGGCGGCGGCATGACCGAAATGGACGAAATGGACTTTGCCGACATGGTCGAACAGACCCCGGTGGAAAGCCATGTCGTCGAATATCGCGAACCCGGCGAGAATGGCCGTCCCGGCAGGCTGATCGGCGCCTGCCTGACCGACCGGCAGGGCGATGGCCTGTCGATGATCTACAGCTTCTTCGATACGGAGCTGGAGCATCGCAAGGGGCTGGGCAACTTCATCATCATGGACCATATCCTGCGCGCGGCGAAGGCGGGGTTGCCTTATGTCTATCTCGGCTATTGGGTCGAGGGATCGCAGCGGATGCAGTACAAGATCCGCTATCGTCCGCTCGAACGGCTGAGCCGCAACGGCTGGGCGCGGTTCGACCCGCAGGAGCAGGCGCAGGCGGCGCGGCAGGCGGAAAGCCGCGACGATCCGGCCTTGCCCCGCGAACTGGCGGCGATCTTCCGCAAATAAAACCCGATGGCCACCGGGGACAGGCCGGGCGCAGGCTGTATCGACATTCGGCCCTGGCGGCCTGCAAATGGTTGAAGCGAGTCACGCGCTTCGCTTCAAGAGTCGCGAAAAGCCGCCAATTTTCGGCTCGTCATCTTCAAAATGCCGATTCAGCCCAGGGACGTCTTCGCATGGCCGGCCCGGAACGGCTTTGCGTCATCATGGATTTATTACGTACTACGCTATTGGAAAGCTTATTTAACTTTTTCCGTTACTGCTTTCCGATGGGTTGCGGAAATAGCGATGGATCAGGGTCGATAGATGGACCGTTTTGCTGATCGCAGATTTGGGGAATTTGCCTCCGGACTGGCTCGGGAAGGGCTGGGATGGGATTCATTCTTCTATCGCAACGAACTCTCCTTCTCCCCTGTTTTCCAGCGCGTTTCGCCGCCGCTGATTCGCTGGATCGCCGACCGTCGCGGCCGCATATTGTCGCGGGAGATCATGTCGGACCTCTTCGCCCGTCATTTTTCCGGCGACATCACCGGCAATGGCTGGCGCGCCATGCTGGACAGGCATGACTGGAAGGCGCTGGCCGACGCGGCCAGGCGCTCCGCCCGGCCAGATCCCGTTCCCGTCCGGATGCGCACGCTGGCCGGAGAGACCAGGACGGGGATCGTGCGCATGACGCTGGTCGCGGAACCCGATGAGGCGCCGCTGTGGTACGGAACGATAGAGGACATAGACGAGCGCCACGACCTTGACCGCCACGCATTGGCGGCCGCCCTGGCGGAAAGCCGGCAGCATTATCGCTGGTCGGTCGAACTCAGTCCCCAGGTTCCCTGGACGGCATCGGCGAGCGGCGACATCGAAGAGGTGGGCCCTCGCTGGCAGGAACTGACCGGCATTGCCCCGGCGCGCGCGCGGGGCAGGGGATGGATCGATTCGCTGCATCCCGACGATGTCGACCGGACGCTGGCCGTCTGGTCGGAAAAGCTGCGCACCGGCGATCCCGTCGATGTCGACTACCGGCTGCGCCTTTCCGACGGCGGCTATCGCTGGATGCGCTCCCGCGCATCGGCGCGGCGGGACGCGAAGGGCCGGATCGTGCGCTGGTACGGCACGCTGGAGGATATTCACGCGCAGAAGCTGGCGCAGCGCGAACTGGCCAACAGCGAGGAGCGCTTCCGCCTGGCGGTGCAGTCGGCGCGGCTGGGCATATGGGATTTCGACGCGGTCGCCGGCACGCGGACATGGTCGCGGGAATTCCGGACCATGCTGGGCCTGTCCGACACCGAACCGGCGACCAGCGAACTGGCATTGCGGCTGGTGCACCCGGAGGACCGGCCGCGCCTTGCCGAAATGCTGGACGTCGTCGCGAGCGAGCGCATGCCGCCGCATTTCGAGGCCACGCTGAGGGTGTACAGGGCCGATACCGGCGCCCTGCGCTGGATAAAGAGCGTTGGCTGGAGCAGCTTTTCCGATTCCGGCAAGCCGCTGCGCGTCATCGTCACTTTCCAGGATGTGACCGAGGAGAGAAACAGCGAGGAACGCATACGCTGGGCCGCCACGCACGATCCGATGACGCGCATGCCCAATCGGGCGCTGTGGCAGGCGACATTGGAGGAGATGACGGAGCAGGCGCGGCGGACGGGGGAGAGCTTTGGCCTCATCCTGGTCGACATCGACGACCTGAAGCGGACCAACGACACGCTGGGCCATGATGCGGGCGATGCGCTGCTCTGCGGTTTTGCGCAGCGTTTCGCCTCCTGCGCGCCGGCCGATGCCATGATCGGACGGCTGGGCGGCGACGAGTTCGGCATGATTGCGCCCTCGCTGGCCAGCAGCGCGGCGCTTTCGGCGTGGAGCGCCGAATTGCTGGGCGGGGTGCGGGTGCCCTATGTCCATAATGGGCGGTCGCTCGACTATGGGATCAGCATGGGCGGCGCGGTCTTCGGCGAACATGGCGAGGACGCGGCGGAATTGCTGAAGGCGGCGGACCTGGCGCTCTATGCGTCCAAGTCCACCGGGCGGGGGCGGCTGACGCTGTTCCAGTCGCAATTGCGCGCCGACGCGCAGCAGCGCAGTTCGATGATCCACATGGCGCGCCAGGCGATCGTGGACGATCTGGTCGTCCCCTATTACCAGCCCAAGGCGGACATGCGGACCGGCCGGATTTTGGGCTATGAGGCGTTGCTCCGCTGGGAGCATCCCCGCACCGGCGTGCATTCGCCCGACACCATCGCCGCGGCTTTCGACAATGCCGAACTGGCGGTCGAACTCACCGAAAAGATGCTGGCGAAGGTCGTCCGCGACGTCGACCGATGGCTGCGCGCAGGCCATGATCCGGGCCGGGTCGCCATCAACGCGTCCGCCGCCGATTTCATTCAGCATGATTTCGCCGACTATGTCCTCGCGCATCTGGCGCGCTGCGCCGTCCCGCCGCAGCAGTTCGAGATCGAGGTGACGGAGACCGTTTTCCTGGGCCGGGGCGCCGAACAGGTTGAGCGGGCGCTGCACCGCCTGTCGTCGGCGGGCGTGCGGATCGCGCTGGACGATTTCGGCACCGGCTACGCATCGCTCAGCCATTTGAAGCAATATCCGGTCGACGTGCTGAAGATCGACCGCAGTTTCATCAGCAATATCGAGCAGGATGCGGGCGACGCGGTCATCGTCGACGCCATCGTCAAGCTGGGCAGCAGCCTGGGCATGGAGGTGGTGGCCGAAGGCGTCGAAACCGCCGGGCAGGTCGAGATGCTGATCGCGCGCGGCTGCACCATCGGCCAGGGTTACCTGATGGGAAGGCCCCGGCCCTGGGCGGCGGTGCGCTCGCGCGCTGCCTAGGGCATCGTGCGTTCAACGGATCCCGCCATTTGCGCTGACTAGGCAGCGTGGACAAATTCAAGACTCGCCGGACTGAGTGATTTGAGTGGGGAGTGGACGTTCCCCTATTCGTCACGCCTCCCTCTATTCGTCACCCCGGGCTTGACCCGGGGTCCCGCTGCCTTGGACGAGGCGCGGCACTTAGAAGGAAAGCGGGACCCCGGGTCAAGCCCGGGGTGACGGAAAACTGATGACTGCTATTGGCCATTTCCCGACATTTTCGAATTTGTCCACGCTGCCTAGCCACTGCGGCGGTCGACAGGCTCGGTCCCTGCTCAGCGCGAATATTGCGCGATGCTCCAGTTCCGTTTCGCATGGTGGAAGCGCAGCGTGTTCCTGCGAAGGCAGGAACACGGTTCGGCTTGAACGCCGGCTTTCCGCTCGAATCCGTCCCGCGATACCGGGGCAGTGGATCTGTTCTACCGTCCCCTGCGCCTGCGGACCGGAACTTCGGTCACATAGGTGCGGGTGGTGGTGACGGCGGGCTGGATCACGACGGTCGTGGTGGTGGCGCCCGGATAATAATAGCCGCCCGATATGAAGCCCGGCGCCTGCGTCGTCGTGACGACGGGTTCTCCCGGACCGCCATGCCGCTCCGTCCGGTTCGGCCTGGCGGCATAGGGCGGCGGGTCGAAATCGACGCCCGGTCCACCCTGGACCTGCCCTTCGAAACGGCCTTCATAATCGCCGCTGAAGGTCTTGCCGTCCTTGTCGCGCCAGGTGCCGCTCCAGCGCCCTTCATAGCCGAGCGGCGGCGGAGGCGGGCCATCCCGCGCGGTGACTTCGTCATCATAGCGCAGGCCAGGCGGCGGCGCGTCGCCCGCCTCCTCCCATGCGACGCCGCTGCGATAATCGCGCACGCGGCCGTCCCGGTCGGTCATCACCGCATCGTCATAATAGCGCGACCAGCCATGGCCGCTGACGGGCGCCGGCAGCCCATAGGCGCCATGGTCGCGGATATGATAGGCAGGGCTGATCCAGTAGCGCGGCAGCACATAGCCCACCACCGGCCGGCGATAGGCCGCCCAGCCGCCCGGCGCGTACCAGCCCGCGTGCCAGCGGCCCTGATGGCGCGGACCCCAGCGGTGAACCGTCGCGCCCGCATGCATTGGCGCTCGGGCGGCGATGGCTCCGCCCCTGGCCGGCCCGTTCGCGGAAACCGGCGCCGTCAAACCGATCGCCAGGCCGGCGCCGGCCAGGATGAAGCTCCGGATATGCATGCTCGAATCCCTGCTTTCGGCTGATATGTTAACGACTTGTTTAGCATGATGGACGGCCGCCATCCAAGCGTCGGCATTTTCAGGCCTGTCCCGAAAAGGGGCAGGCCCCTAAACCAGACGCGGCGCGATCCGCCCGACCAGCGCCTCCAGCCCCCTTCTGTCCGCACTGTCGAAGCGCGCCGGGATCGGGCTATCCAGGTCCAGCACGGCGACGACCCGGCCTTCGACGATCACCGGCACGACGATTTCCGATGCGCTGGCGGCGTCGCAGGCGATATGGCCGGGAAAGGCGTGCACGTCCTCCACCAGTTGCGTCTGGCCGCTGGCCGCCGCGGCGCCGCAGACGCCCTTGCCCAGCGGGATGCGGATGCAGGCGGCCTTGCCCTGAAAGGGGCCAAGGACCAGTTCGCCGTCCACCATCCGGTAAAAGCCCGCCCAATTGAGGTCGGGCAGGAATTGCCAGATCAGGGCGGAGACATTGGCCATATTGGCGATGGCGTCAGCCTCGCCCGCCGTCAGCGCATCGGCGGCGGAGAGCAGGTCTTCGTGGAGCGGGGCCTTGTCGGCACCGGCCGGAGGAGAAAAATCGAACATGGCCGGCATATAGGGTGTGGCGCGGGTGCAGGCCAGCCCGGTTAATCCAGCCTTACCTTGCCGCGTCCGGCCTTGACCGAACTGCGCGCCTTCTTGGCGTCGACGCGCCGCGCCTTGGCGGCCTTGCCCGGCCTGGTCGCCTTGCGCGCCTTGGGCACGATGGTGGCTTCCCGGATCAGTTCCACCAGCCGGTCCAGCGCCTCCTGCCGGTTCAGGAGCTGCGACCGCGATCCTTCGGAGCGGAGGATCAGCACCCCATCCGCCGTCATTCGCCGCCCGGCGATGACCGCCAGCCGGTTCTTGACCGCCTCCGGCAGCGACGGGCTGTTCGCCACGTCGAAGCGCAGTTGCACCGCGCTGTCGGTGGTGTTCACATGCTGGCCGCCGGCCCCCGTCGAGCGGACGAAACTTTCCGTCAGTTCGTCGCTGTCGATGGAGATCGACCGGGTGACGGGGATGCGGGGCAAGAGCGCTAAAGCCCGGCCTGTTCGAGCAGTTCCTGCCCGAAGCCCGCCGCCGCAAAGGTCGCGGGCAGGGGGGCGGTCGCCTCCGCCGGCGGCTTTTCCCCGCGGGGAATGCTGAGAAAGCGGCTGTGCAGCAGCATCGGCCCCTGACCCGATCCATAGACCGGATCGCCCGCAATGCCGAAGCCCAGGCCATGCAGCGCATGGGTCCGGATCTGGTGGGTGCGTCCGGTGCGAGGGGTGAAGACGATCAGCGCCCGTCCGTCCTTTTCCACGATCTTGCGCCATTCGGTGAACGCGGCCTTGCCCGCCTTCGCCGGGATCATCCGCCAGCCCTGGGCAGGCGTGCTGACCTTCTTGAGCGACAGGTCGATGGCGCCGCTGTCCTCCGCCGGGACGCCGTCCACCACCGCGACATAGCGCTTCGCGACTGTCCCAGCCTCGAAGGCGGCGGCGAAGCGCTTGTGCGCCTTGGGATTGCGGGCGAGCAGCAGGCAGCCGCTGGTGTCGCGGTCCAGCCGGTGAACCGGCAGCGGCCAGCGCTGGAAGCCGAAGGTCAGCGAGGACAGGTGGTTTTCCAGCGAAAGCGACCCGTCACGCGGCGCGTCGACGGGCAGGCCCGCCGGCTTGTCAAGGATGATGGCCTCGCCATCGATGAACAGAACTCGGTCATGAAGCAGGGACAAGGGGCGTTTTTCCGTAAATGCAGGGCAGCGATTGACGCGCGTGCGGCTTCCTATAGGGCGTGGAGGGCATGGAGAACAGGGGGCATGAGGCGCATCCGCCGGGCGGAGGGCGGCTGGAATGGATCGATGTCGCGCGCGGCATCGGGATCGTCGCCGTGGTCGTCGGCCATGTGTGGACGCGCGACGGGCTGCGCGATGCGATGTACAGTTTCCACATGCCGCTGTTCTTCCTGCTGTCGGGCCTGCTGTCCCGCCCGCAGCCGGCGGGACGCTTCGCCCGCCGCCAGCTTGCGTCGCAGATGCGGCCCTATGCGGCTTTCCTGATCCTGCTGATCCTGGCGGACCAGATCATAGAGACGATGAAGGGCGGCAGGCCGATCTTCCATGACTGGCCGGGGGATCTGGCGCCGATAATGCTCGGCGGCTCCTGGCTGCGGGGACCGTTCACCATCTTCTGGTTCGTGCCCTGCCTGATGATGGCGCGCATCCTGTTCAACATGGCGCTGGCCCGCTGGCCAGACCCGCTCGACCGGCGCTGGGCGCTGCTGATGCTGCCGGTGCTGCCGATCGCCTATGGCGTGGGGCGGTTCGCCGGCCTGTCGCCGCTGGGCATGCTGACCGTGCCCATGGCGCTGGTCCTGCTCTGGGTGGGGGCGGCCTGGCAGCGCGTGAACTGGCGAGGCTGGATGCTGGCGCCGCTGGTCCCGCTGTCGCTGGCCGGGCTGACGGCGCTGCTGCCGACGCTCAACATGAAGGCCGCCGACTATGGCTGGCCCCTGCTGTCCATCGGATCGGCCGTGGCGACCAGCCTGCTGCTGTTCCGCCTTTCGGTGCGGATCGCGCCTTTCAGCGGCTGGATCGCCGCCATCGGGCGAGCGTCGCTGGTGATCATGTATCTCCATGTCGCGGTGATCCACTATCTCTCGCCCTATATGGGCAAGCCGTGGCTGCTGGCGCAGGCGCTGCTGATGCCGATCGCCGCCTATTATCTGATCCGGGCCGTTCCCGGCGCGCGAAGGATTTTCCTTTAGGCTGTATCGACAAATTCAAGACTTGCCGGACTGAGTGATTTGGGTGGAGAGCGGACCTATCCTATTCCTCCCCATCGAGAGATGGGGAGGGGGACCGGCCGAAGGCTGGTGGAGGGGAAGATAYGCAGGTCACGCCATTTCCCCTCCACCATGCTTCGCATGGTCCCCCTCCCCACGCTTCGCGCAGGGAGGAATTGATGTCCGCCGTTGGCCATTTCCCGACATTTTCGAATTTGTCCACGCTGCCTGGGGCCGCTTCGTCAATGCAGGTGCCGCAGCTTGTCGGGATTGCGCATCACATAGATGCCGGTGACGCGTCCATCCTCTATGTCGAGCGCCGTGGTCTGGAGTTCGCCGTCCGCCTCGCGGGTGACGAAGCCGGGGAGGCCGTTGATCAGCCCCACGCGCACCAGCGTCGAGCCATATTTGCCGAACAGCACGGCCAGCGCCTTGTGGACCTGCATCACCTGGCCGAAGCCCAGCACGGGGACGATCGCGGCGGGGCGCTTGCCGCCGCCGTCGCTGTGCAGGCTGACATCCTGGGCCAGCATTGCGCCCAGCGCCGTCATGTCCCCGCTGCGCGAGGCGGCGAAGAAGGCGCCGGCGATCTCCAGCCCGCGCTGCCTTTCCACCCGGTATCGGGGCCTGGCTTCCCGCACATGGGCCCGCGCCCGCGCCGCCAGTTGGCGGCAGGCCGCCGGATCGCGCTCGACCGTGGCGGCGATTTCCTCGAATCCGACGCCGAAGACGTCATGCAGCAGGAAAGCCGCCCGTTCCAGCGGCGACAACCGCTCCAGCGCCAGCATCAGCGGCAGGGTGACGTCCTCCTCTTCCTCGCCCTCATCCACCACCGGATCGGGCAGCCAGGGGCCGATATAGGTTTCGCGGTTGCGCCGCGCCGACTTGAGTTGGTCCAGGCACAGCCGCGTCACCGCGCGGCGCAGGAACGCCTCCGGCTCGCGCACCGCTTCCCGGTCGGCGCCCATCCAGCGGATGAAGGCTTCCTGCACCACATCCTCGGCATCCGCGACCGAACCCAGCATGCGATAGGCGACGCGGATGAGGCGGGGACGCAGCGGATCGAAGCTCTCCGCTGCGTCCCCAAGCGTCCCCTGCGCCATCACGCAGCCGCCCTGGCGGGCGTGTCGTGCCAGAGGCCGAAGCCCACCGCGATGCGGTTCCAGCCGTTGATGACGTTGATCATCAGGGTCAGCTTCACCTGCTCCTCCTCCGAAAACTCGGCTGCCAGCGCCTCATGGGCCGCTTCATGGCTGTGCCCTTCGGAGAGCCGCGTCAAGGCCTCCGTCCATTGCAGCGCGGCGCGCTCGCGGGCCGTGTAGCAGGGCGCCTCCCGCCAGGCGGAGAGCAGGTAGATGCGCTGTTCGCTTTCGCCCTGGGCGCGGGCTTCGGCCGTGTGCATGTTGATGCAGTTGGCGCACTGGTTGATCTGCGACGAGCGGATCTTGACCAGTTCGATGAGGCTCGGCTCCAGGCTGGCGTTGATGGCGGTGGAGGTGGCGAACCAACTCTTCATGAGCTGGGGCGCGGCGGCGAAGGGATCGAGCTTGGCGGTCATGTCAGCACCTTTCTTCTGGGGTTGTGCCGACATGACGAGACAGGATGGGCTGGCGTGACATGGATTGCGAAAAAAATGCGATGCGGGGATTGGTGGGGGTGGAGAGCGGCCACCCCTCCTTTCGTCACCCCGGGCTTGACTCGGGGTCCCGCTGCCTTGGACGAGGCGCGGCACAGACAAGAAAGCGGGACCCCGGATCAAGTCCGGGGTGACGGTGGGGCGATGTCCTGATTGGCCAACAGCCGCCGTTGCCGTCCCGCTTCGGGAGCGCCTGCCGCCAAGCTCATTTCCCGACCCTTATCTCGAACAGCCTGGCCCAGTTCTTGCCCGTCACGAACAGGCGGTCGGCCTTTGCGTCATAGGCGATGCCGTTCGCCACGGCCTCGCTATCCCTGGCGCCGCTCGCCTTCAGGAGGGGCGCGATGTCGAGCCAGTCGATGACCGCGCCCGTGCGCGGGTCGATCCGGACGATATGGGTGTCGTACCAGATATTGGCCCAGATCTCGCCCTTCACATATTCCAGCTCGTTGAGCCGCTCCACCGGACGGCCGTTCCATGTCACCGTGATCCGGCGCTCCTCGGTCAGTCCTTCGGGGTCCAGGAACCGCAGTTGCGCGGTGCCGTCGCTCATGATGAGGCTGCGCCCGTCCTGCGTCAGGCCCCAGCCTTCGCCTTCGTAGCGGAACTGGGAAACCGGCGAAAAATCGTCCAGCTTCCAGACGAAGCCCTGCCGATGCCGCCAGGTCAGGCTGATCAGCCGGTCCTTCCAGTTGACGATGCCCTCGCCGAAATAGGGGCGGGGAACGATCCGGCGAGCCAGCACCTTGCCGCTTTTGAGGTCGACCTTTCGGATTTCCGACTCGCCCTCCAGCCCCGTGCTCTCGTACAGGGCGCCGTCGTGGTAGAAGAGTCCCTCCGTAAAGGCGCCGGGATCGTGCGGATAGCTTCGCACCAGCTTCCATCGCGTCTCCGCCTGAGCCGGGACGATCAGCAGCCATGCGCCCAGCAGCGCGAAAAGAGCGCGCCTCATTCGGCGGCCTGATCCATCATCGCTCCGGCAAGCCAGCCGGGCAGGTCGGCGGCGTCGATATCCTCCACGCGCCGCAATTCGATGGACAGGCCAAGGTCAGGCAGCGCCGCCTTCTGGCGCTTCTCATCGGCCTGCGCGAGCGGCACGGCCACCAGGCGCCGGTTCACCTTGTTGCGATAATGCATGCGGGCGGTGTTTTCCTGCCCGACATAGCAGCCCTTGTCGTAATCGACGCCGCCCAGTTCGCCGGCATTGGCTTCCAGCCAGAGAATCTGGTCCTGGCCCAGTTCGCCCACGCCCTCGAATATGCCGAGC
This sequence comes from Sphingobium sp. HDIP04, assembly GCF_000445085.1. Classification (NCBI taxonomy): domain Bacteria; kingdom Pseudomonadati; phylum Pseudomonadota; class Alphaproteobacteria; order Sphingomonadales; family Sphingobiaceae; genus Sphingobium; species Sphingobium sp. HDIP04. The sequence goes on from NZ_ATDO01000129.1 coordinate 88,387, forward strand.
GACAGCCGGTGCGCCCGGAATGCCGCCGAAGCGTCGCCCTCGTCCGCCGGCGCGATCCAGCGATGGCCAAGCTGCGGCAGGCGGGGGTCGAACGGCTTGCCGGGCGCCTCCAACGCCCAATGCACCGCCAGGGCATCCTCCCGCGCGATCGCGACCTTGCGCCGCAGCCGGTAGAGCGCCAGCCGCCTGGCCAGCGCGTCCGCCTGCGCGCCCTCGCAATCGATCAGCACATCCCCGCCGTCCGCCCACAGGATGAAGTCGAACAGCGCCTTGCCCTGCGGCGTCAGCAGCGCGGTCCAGCGCGGTTCGCCCTCCTTCAACCCCGGCACGTCGCGGGTGAGCAGGCCTTGCAGGAAGATTTTAGCCTCCTCGCCGGAAATTCTGAGGAGCGCGCGGTCGGTAAGGGTGGTGCCGGTCATCGGCTTTAGGTAGGACAATCGCCCATCATATCCAAGCCCACCCCCCAAGCTGGCGAGACCGACATGACTTTCGACCTCCTCCTCAAGAACGGCACCGTGCACACCCCCGGCGGCGCGGAAAGCGTGGACGTGGGCGTCAGCGGCGGCAGGATCGTCGCCATCGGCACATCTTTGGGCGGCGCGGGCGAAGTGATCGACTGCACGGGTCTGGACGTGCTGCCGGGCTGCATCGACAGCCAGGTCCATTTCCGCGAGCCGGGGCTGGAGCATAAGGAGGATCTGGAATCGGGCAGCCGCGCCGCTGTGCTGGGGGGCGTCACCGCCGTGTTCGAAATGCCGAACACCAACCCCAATACCGACACCGCCGAGCGCGTGCACGACAAGCTGAAGCGCGCCCGCCATCGCATGTGGTGCGACCATGCCTTCTATGTCGGCGCCACCGCCGACAATGCCGAGCAGTTGAAGGAACTGGAACGCATCCCCGGCACGTCGGGGGTCAAGATCTTCATGGGCGCGTCGACCGGCAGCCTGCTGGTCGACGATGACGACGCCCTGTCGCGAGTCCTGGCCAGCGGCACCCGCCGCGTCGCCATCCATGCCGAGGACGAGGCGCGGATGAACGCCCGCAAGGATTATCGGGTGGAGGGCGACCCGTCGTCCCACCCCGTCTGGCGCGACGATGAAAGCGCGATGATCGCCACCAGGCGCATCATCGACCTGGCCCGCAAGGCGCGCCGCCGCATCCACATATTGCATGTGACGACGCCCGCGGAACTGGAATATATCGCCCGGAACAAGGACATCGCGACCTGCGAAGTCACGCCCCAGCATCTGACCCTGGCGGCGGAGGACGCCTATCCGCGCCTGGGCACCTATGCGCAGATGAACCCGCCGATCCGGTCGGGCGCGCATCGCGACGGCCTGTGGCATTGGCTGAACCAGGGGGTGCCGGACGTTCTGGGCAGCGACCATGCGCCCCATACGATAGAGGAGAAGGCGAAGCCCTATCCCGCATCGCCCAGCGGCATGCCGGGCGTCCAGACGCTGGTGCCGCTGCTGCTCAACCATGTGGCGGAAGGGCGCCTGTCGCTGCGCCGGTTCATCGAACTGACCTCTTCGGGGCCGCAGCGCGTCTTCGGCCTGGTGGGGAAGGGGCGCATCGCGCTCGGCTATGACGCGGACTTCACGGTGGTCGACCTCAAGAAGCGCTGGACCGTCGGTCGCGACTGGCTGGCATCGCGCTGCGACTGGTCCCCGTTCGAGGGGATGGAACTGACCGGCAAGGCCGTCGGCACCATCATCCGCGGCCATCGGGTGATGTGGGAAGACGCGCTCGCCAACCAGGCCGTGGGGGAGCCTGTGCGGTTCGAGGCGACCGAGTTCGCTTAGGCCGTCGCCAGGCGATTGCGACGGGCGGCGGTCAGGCTGTCCGCCGCGAACAGGATGAGGCTGAGCCAGATCAGCGCGAAGCTCGTCATCTGCCCCGCGGTCAGCCTTTCGCCGAACAACAGGATGCCGCACAGGAACTGCATCGAGGGCGCCAGATATTGCAGCAGGCCGAGCGTCGCCATCGGCAGCCGATGCGCGGCGGTCGCGAACAGCAGCAGCGGCACTGTCGTCACCGCTCCGGCGGCGATCAGCAGGATGGTGGTCGGCGCGTCCTGGCCGAAGCCGATGCCGCCATGCGCGGACAGCCAGAACAGATAGGCCATGGCCGGCGGCATCAGCAGCAGGGTCTCCACGCCCAGCCCCGCCATCGGCGCCACGGGAGTCAGTTTCCGGATCAACGCGTAGAAGGCGAAGCTCAGCGCCAGCGCCACGCTGATCCAGAGCGTGGTGAGGGCGGTCGCGGCCATGATGGCGACGCCGACCGCCGCGATTCCCACCGCCGCCAGCTGCCCCCGCCGCAGCCTTTCGCGGAGCAGCAGCACGCCCAGTCCCACCGTGACGAGCGGATTGAGGAAATAACCCAGGCTGGCGGCGAGCACATGCCCGGCATTCACCGCCCAGACATAGGTCAGCCAGTTGGCGCCGATCATCACCGCCGACGCGGCAAGGGCCGAAAGCAGCCGCCGGTCGCGCAATATCGGTCCCAGATCGGCCAGGCTCCGCCGCGCCAGCAGCAGCGACAGGATCAGCAGCAGCGACCACAGGATGCGCTGGCTGACGATCTCCACCGCGTTCACATGATGCAGCAGCTTGAAATAGATCGGCAGCAGGCCCCACAGGCCATAAGCCGTCACCGCGGCGATCAGGCCGCGGCGGACCGCCCGTTCCGATGGCGGAAGGGAATTCAGAGGATGCCTCCGCCCAGGAACAGCCGCAGCGCGCCGAACCCCGCAACGATCAGGCAGAAATTGCGCCCGCCGTTCCTGGCCGAGAACATGCCGACAAATGCGCCCAGCAGCGCCATCGGCACCAGCAGCCAGTTGAGCGCACCCAGCAGCGGAAAGACCGCCGGGATCATCAGGATGAGGGTGACGAGGCCGATCAGGGCCGACAGCATGTTGAGCATGATCGCACAAATGGCGCTTCGCCGGGGGAAGGGCAAGATGGACGGCGGGGCCAGTTGGCGCGGATTGGCCCGGCGCGGGAGAAAATTCGCGGATTCACCACAATCCCTAACGAAAAATTAACCTCTGATATTCATCCCTTGTTTACAAAGGAGTGAAGCCATGGCGTCTGTTCGATCTTTCTGTGTTCTGGCGATGATCGTCGCCCTGCCGCTGGCGGGCTGCGGCAAGAAGGCGGATGATCTGAACGCGCTCGACGCCCAGCTCACCAACAATGCGGCGGATGCGCTCGCCAATCAGATCGTGGTCGATCCCCGGCTCGCCGGCCAGTCCCCCAGCGCCAGGCTGCCTGCGCTGAAGGGAGAGGCCGCGACCGCCCTTGCGGCGGCGGTGAAGCTCGCCGGCGGCAGGCTGCTCGCCGCGCCCGCTCCGGCGGAAGGGGAGGCGAAGGAGTCCGAATCGACGCTCGCCGCCGTGGCCGATGAACAGAAGAAGCCGGGCGGCAACGCCTTTTGCCGCGAACAACTGGTGCAAGGCGCGCAGTGGGCCAGCCGCCTGCCCGAACCCTTCACCGTCTATCCCGGTGCGCAACTGACGGAGGCGGCGGGTGCGGAAAAGGACGGATGCACGTTGCGCGCGGCGACGTTCGTGACCCCCGTGCCGTGGCAGAGCGTGATGGATTTCTACTATACCCAGGCGCGCCGCGCGGGTTTCGACGCCGAACACAGGGTGATGGGCGGCGACCATGTGCTGGGCGGCACGCGCAAGGGGGACGGCAGCGCCTTCCTGCTGCTGTTCACCCAGACGCCCGGCGGCAGGACCAGCGTCGACGTGCTGGCGGATAACGGGCGATAAGGGCGAAGGCAAGTCGGGCTCTGGCCAATAGCAGCCACTAAATCCCCCCTGCGCGCAGCGTGGGGAGGGGGACCGCTCGCGAAGCGAGGGGTGGAGGGGAAATGGCGCGACCTGCGCATTTTCCCCTCCACCAGCCTTCGGCCGGTCCCCCTCCCCATCTAACGATGGGGAGGATTAAGAACGTCCGCACTCCACTCATAGCCTCCATGCCTATCCTCCACTTCGTCGGCGCGCCCTTCTCCCAAGGCCAATGACCGCTTTCCAAGCCTTGCAGAAATGCTCTAGGGCGGGCGGCATGACCAATATTCTTCTCGTCATGGCAGGGGGCGCCGTCGGATCGGCCCTGCGATACCTGCTCGGGCGTCTTGCTGCGCAGATGATCCCCGGCGCCTCCTGGCCCTGGGGGACGTTCGGCGCGAATGTCGTCGGCGGTTTCGCCATGGGGCTGCTCGCCGGATGGCTGGCGCGCTTCAACGCGCCGTCGGGCGAGCCGATCCGCCTGCTGCTGGCCGTGGGCCTGCTCGGCGGCTTCACCACCTTCTCCTCCTTCAGCCTGGAGGCCATGCTGATGATGGAGCGCGGACAGACGGGCATGGCGCTCGGCTATGCGGTCCTTTCCGTCGTCGGCGCCGTGGGCGCGCTGGCCGGCGGCCTGGCCGTGATGAGGACCGTCGCATGAAGGGGCGTCCTCCCGGCAAATCTTCCGGCCCGCGCAAGTCCGGCACCGCTCCTGCGGGTCGTGCGCGGGGGGCGGTCAAGGCCGCTCGCGCCCGCAAGCCCGATGCGCCCAAGGCCGGTCCCAGGCCGCCTGCCGCGAAACCTGCCGCAAAACCCGCAGCCGCGAAGCCGGTCAAGCCGTCCCCAGCCAAGGGCGTTTCGCTGGATGTGCGGCAGTTTCGCGTCGGCGCGGACGATGACGGTATCCGGCTCGACCGCTGGTTCCAGCGGCATCTGCCCGATGTCGGCTTCAACACCGTCTCCCGCTGGGCGCGCACCGGCCAGTTGCGCGTCGATGGCGCCCGCGCCGCGCCGGGCGACCGCATCGCGGAGGGCCAGAGCATCCGCGTGCCCCCCGCCGAACCCAAGGCGCCCGAAACCGCGAAGCCCAGGCGCGTCCGCCCGCAACTGACCGACGATCAGATGGCCTTCGCCCAGGGACTCGTCATCCATCGCGACGCGCAGGCCATTGTCATCAACAAGCCGCCTGGCCTCGCCACGCAAGGCGGCACCAAGACGGACGATCATGTCGACGGCCTGCTCGATGCGCTGGAGTTCGACCTGGACCAGCGGCCCAAGCTCGTCCACCGGCTGGACAAGGACACGTCCGGCGCGCTGCTGATCGCTCGCACCGCCCGGTCGGCGGCCTATTTCGCCAAGGCCTTTTCCAGCCGCACGGCGCGCAAGGTCTATTGGGCCATCGTCATGGGCGTGCCCTCCATCGAGGACGGCATGATCGAACTGCCCATCGCCAAGCAGCCCGGCACCGGCGGCGAGAAGATGCATGTGGATGAGGAGGAGGGGCTGCCCTCCCGCTCGCGCTATCGCGTGATCGAGCGGGCGGGCAACCGCGCCGCCTGGGTGGAGCTGCAACCCTATACCGGCCGCACCCACCAGTTGCGCGTCCATATGGCGGCCGTCGGCCATCCCATCGTCGGCGACGGCAAATATGGCGGCAAGGACGCCTTTCTGAGCGGCACGATCAGCCGCAAGATGCACCTTCACGCCCGGCGCATCCGGGTCGATCATCCCGATGGCGGGCGGGTCGACGTGCGGGCCGAACTGCCGGAGCATTTCGCCGCCAGCCTTGTCTCGCTGGGGTTCGACCTGTCCGCCGGCGACCTGCCGCTGGACGAGGAAATCGCCCGCCCGCCCACGCGGGAGGATGAGAAGAAGGCCGCCCGCGCCCATGCCAAGCAGATCCGCAAGGGCCGCAAGGGCGAAAGGCGCGCGCGCGGCTCCGGCGGGGGAGCGCGCAGGAAGTCATGACGAACAGGCTTGCGGTGTTCGATTGCGACGGCACGCTGGTCGACAGCCAGCACAGCATCTGCGCGGCCATGGTCCGCGCGTTCGAGGGCGAGAAGCTGACGGCGCCCGACCGGGCGGCGATCCTGTCGGTCATCGGCCTGTCGCTCCCGCTCGCCATGGCGCGCCTGCTGCCCGATGCGGAGGTCGGTTATCATGACCATCTGTCGGAAAGCTATAAGCTGGCCTTCCAGCAGCTTCGCCGGGAAAATGCGGTGTCGGAACCGCTTTATCCCGGCATCGCCGCGCTGATCCGCGAACTGGATGCCGATGGCTGGCTGCTCGGCGTCGCCACGGGCAAATCGGACCGGGGATTGCGCCTCTGCCTTGCCCATCATGGCATCCATGCCCATTTCGTGACCTTGCAGACCGCCGACCGCCATCCGTCCAAGCCGCATCCCTCCATGCTGTTGGCCGCCATGGCAGAAGCGGGAGCGACGCCCGAAAGCACGGTGATGATCGGCGACACCAGCTTCGACATCGACATGGCGCTGTCCGCCGGCACGCGGGCGCTGGGCGTTGGCTGGGGCTATCACACGCCGCAGGAGCTGATCGGCGCGGGCGCGCACGGCGTCGCCATGGACAGCGAGGAGCTGCGCGGCCATATCCGCGCTTCCCTCATGCGATCCCTATGACCGACATGCCGCCCGTTCCGCCCGTCGACCCCGAAAAGGTCGCCCGCCAGCGCTTCTTCGCGCTCGGGCTGTTCCGCCTGTCGGGCGCGCTGCTGGTGATGTTCGGATTCCTGGTGCTGATGCAGCGTTTCCATTGGGTGCAGGGGAGCAAGGCGAAGGCCATGGGCGCGATCTTCGTCCTCGTCGGCCTGTTCCAGTTCGTCATCGTTCCGCGCCTGCTGCTCGCGCTGTTCAGGAAACCGCCGCAATCATGAAGCGCTTTTATGAGGACGCCGCCGTCGTCGCGGGCGAATCCGGTTTCGAAATCCGCCTGGACGGCCGCCCGGTCCGCACGCCGGCCCGCGCTGCGCTTGCTCTGCCCAATATCCGCCTTGCCGAAGCGATTGCGGAGGAATGGCGCGCCCAGGGCGACATGGTCGATCCGCGCTCCATGCCCTTCACCGGCCTCGCCAACGGGGCCATCGACCAGATCGCGCCGCAGAGCGACAGCTTCGCCGCTGGCATTGCGCGCTATGGGGAAAGCGACCTGCTCTGCTATCGCGCGGAGGGGCCGGCGGAGCTTGTCGCGCGGGAGGCCGCGGCCTGGGATCCGCTGCTGGATTGGGCCATGGCGCGCTATGACGTCGCCTTTCGGGTGACGCAGGGCGTCGTTCCGGTCGACCAGCCCGCCCGGACGCTGGAAAGGCTGGCGGCTGCCGTCGCTGCGTTCGATCCCTTCACGCTCGCAGGGCTGTCGACGCTGGTGACGCTGTCAGGCTCGCTCGTCTGCGGCCTCGCGGTGGTGGAAGGCGGCCATGACGCGGACCTGATCTGGACGGCGGCCGAGATCGACGAAGCCTGGGAAGTCGAACAATGGGGCGAGGACAAGGAGGCCGCCGCCCGGTCGGCGCGGCGCAGGCACGAATTTGCCATGGCCCGAGCCTTTTGCGAGATGACCCGCGCCTGACCGGGTGGGAATGACGCCGCGTCTTCGTTCAATATCAACGAGCGGGCAGCTTCGCGCCCGCTTCCGTTGCATGATCGAGGAGTGTCCATCTTGCCGTCCCGTACCTTTCTCGTCGCCCTGATCGCCCTGTCCGCGCCGCTGGCGGCGCCGGCGCTTGCGCAGGAGGCGGCGCAGGCCGCTCCCGCCGCAGGCCAGATGACGCCGGAGCAGATCGCTGCCTTCAACCAGGCGGTCACGGATTTCACCGCCGGACAGACCGCGCAGCAGGCCGGCGACAATGCCGGCGCCGCCGCGAAATATGAAGCCGCGCTGCCCGCCATCCGCACGGCGGTGCAGGCCGATCCCGCCAAGATCGACAATGTGAATTTCCTCGCCAACGCGCTTTACGCCAATGCGGCGGCTCAGGGCGCGCTGGGCAGGATGGACAAGGTGATCGCGCTCTACACCGAATCCGCGCCCTATTGGCGCAAGCTGGTGGAGGCGAAACCCGCCGACGCCGCCAGCCGCAATATCTTCGCCGGCATATTGATCCAGATGGGCAATCAGAAGCTGGCCGGCAGCGACAAGACCGGCGCTGATCCCCTCTATCAGGAGGCGCTGGCCCTCGCCCGCAAGTCCGTCGCGGAAAGCGCCCAGGACGCGGTGTCCCGGAACATCCTGCTGTCGGCGCTGATCGGGGCCAGCCAGACCGGCAACGACCCGGCCCTGTCCGCCGAAGCGCTGAACATGGGCAAGGCGATGCTGAGCGACGGCACCATCGATGCGATGAACAGGCCCTCCATCGAGGCGATGACGGGCGCCAAATCGGGCTGACGCGGCTTTCCGTTCGTCCAGAGCGGGCTTCGATCTGATTGAATCAGCTCTCCGCTCTGGATCTGTGGTTAATCAGCGATCGGTTCCGTTCGCTTGGAATCGTCCTAGCGCCAAGGTCGCAACTGGCTCCTGCCGTTGCAGGGCCACGCCGAAAGCTCTTGTCCTAGGGTGTGTGGACAAATTCAAGACTTGCCGGACTGAGTGATTTGGGTGGTTAGCCGCCACCCCCTCCTTTCGTCACCCCGGGCTTGACCCGGGGTCCCGCTGCCTTGGACGAGGCGCGGCACTCAGAAAGAAAGCGGGACCCCGGGTCAAGCCCGGGGTGACGGTGGGGCAATGTCCGCAACTGGCCATTTCACGACATTTTCGAATTTGTCCACGCTGCCTAGGCCGTTATGCCCGTGATCTTGTCGGCATAGAGCAGCCGACCCGGCCCCATCAGGCCGATGAATTGCGGCAGCATATGGCGGGCAAGCGCAAAGCAGCCCTCGCTGCGGCCGATCTTGCCCCAGCTCGCGATATGGTTCTCGCTGACATAATCCGCGCCATGCACGACGATGGCGCGCATTTCCGCATTGTTGTTCTGCGGGTCCAGCCCGGCCAGCCGCATCGCCCGGCCATGCTGGCCCTCATAGATTTCGCCGGTCTTGAACGCGCCAGAACTGCTCGCCAGCGAATTGGGCTCATTGGAAAAGCTGTGGAGCCATCCCGAATGCTCCGGGTCGGAACCGCGGCCGTGGGCGACCAGATAGGAACTGGCCTGTCCGCCGATCAGATCGACCACATGGAAGCGCAATTCGCGGGACGGCGCGTTGAAATCGGCCAACGCCACCCGGTCGCGCAGCGTGAACATATGCCCATGCTGGTCCAGCGCGGCCTTGGCCCGTTCCAGCAGTTTCGCATAGGGCTGGGCAGCGAGCGGTCCCGGCGAGGCGGGGCGCGGAGCCGGAGGAACGGCCGGCTGCGGCTGCGTTTCGCCCAGCGGAGCGGCCCGCCCGGCACTGTCGGCAAGAAACGAAAAAGCCAGCCCGCTCAAAGCGAGCTTGGTAAAATTACGACGATCCATGAATCGCAATATAGCAAAGGAGCGGCGACAGTCCAAGGGCGCCGCCGGATCGCCGCCGCCGTCCATCCCCCATGATGGCCGGAAAACCGTCGTCCCGCCTCCTTTCCGGGGCGGGAGACCGCGGCCGATGCCTGGGGCCTATTCGGTGGCGTTCGCGCCTTCGTCGCCGCCAAGGCGCGCGGTCATGCCGGTCGCGGCGGCGTCATCCTCTATCTGCTGCTGTTCGGAAATGCTGGGCGGCGGGGCGGGTTCCGGCGCGGCATTGTTGCTCGGCTCCGGCGCCGGGGCCACGGGTTCTTCCTCGATGACGTTCTCGACAGGCGGTTCGACCAGATTGTTGGTCACGGGCGCCTCTTCCTCCTTCTTGCCGCAGGCGGCGAGGACGAGCGTGCCGGCAAGGGCGAAAAGGGCGAGTTTGCGCATGAAGATCAATCCTTGGATGCGATGGTGGCGGCGGGCGCGGCGGTCGGATCGACGCGGCGGCTGGACGCCTCGATCTTCGCCGCCAGCAGCTTGTCCCAGCCATAGGGATCGGAACGGAAGTTCATCGTGCCGTTATTGCCGGCAAAGGCGGTCCAGTAAAGCAGGTACACCGCCACTTCCTTCGGCAGCGACACGCGCTGGGTCTTGCCGGTGTCGATCAGCGACTGGATCTTGCCCGCAAGGTCGGGATCGCTCGCCACCATCAGTTCCGCCAGCGGCACGGGCTTTTCCAGGCGGATGCAGCCATGGCTCGCCAGTCGGTCATAGCTTGAGAATTTCGCCCGCGACGGGGTGTCGTGCAGGTAGACGGCAAAGGGATTGTTGAAGTCGAACTTCAACCGGCCCAGCGCGCTGTTGGGACCGGCGGGCTGAACGATGCGCTCCCCGGTCTCCGGCGTGCCGACGATCTTGTAGCCCTGACGGATCAGCGCGGCGCGCCCCTTGGGCCATAATTCGCGCTTGGCGATGGAGGCGGGGACGTTCCACGGCGGATTGACCACGATGGAATGGATGCTGGAAACCAGCATCGGCGTCGCATTGTCGGGCGCGCCCGTCACGGCGCGCATCGACGTCACCGGCTCGTCCCCCTCGAACACGGTCAGCACGGCGGCGGCGATGTTCACCTGCACCCGGTTGACCGGCAATTGCCGCGGCATCCAGCGCCAGCGCTCCATATTCGCCATGATCGCGGCGATCCGGTCATCCACCGGCACGTTCAGTTCCCTGAGCGTCCGGGCGTCCAGCAGGCCCGTGGGGTTGAGGCCGTAGCGCCGCTGCGCCCGTTGCAGCACGTCGACCAGCTTTTCGCCGGGCGTGACGCTCCTGTCCTCTATGGCGATGCGCGCCCGCACGACATCGGGGGAGGATTGCGCCGTCAGCGTCGGCCAGCCGCCCGCGTCGCGAATCCGCTCATAATTGGCGAGGCCCTTGCGCAGCCCGTCATAGCCAGCATAGGGCGGCGTCAGGTTGAGCGCCCATTGCGGCAGCCGATCCTCGCTGATCGCCTTGGCCAGGCCCGGCCGGGGATCGAAGGGAGCAGGACGCACCGCCCAGATTTCCAGGAAGTCCGCCGTATCGACCCGCCCGGTGCTGAGCGCCCTGGCCCGGTCCAGCGCGGCGGAGAGCAGGGCGTCGCCCTTCAGGTCGCCGGTCGCCTTGCTGCGCGCCATCAGCCCCTGCTGCGTGCCGCCCTTCAGCCAGTCGTTGAGCCAGCGTTCCTGCGCGGCGGACGGCCGGGGCAGCGGAACCGGGGGAGGCGGCGTCACGATGGACGGCGGCAGGATCACCTGCGGCTGGGGCGCGGGCACGGTCGGCGCGACGGCGGGAGGCTGCGCGACGGACGGCACGGCGGCCGCGCCCAGCAGGCAAAAAACGGAAAAACGGATCAATTCGGGACGGTTCATGCTGGACCAGATAGCGCAAAGCCCGCATCGTTCAAACTCGAAGATAGCGGAAAAGATGATGCTGCACGTCGTTCACCATCCGGCCTATGTCTCTCCGGCAACAGCGGGCAGTTCCTTTCGCTTCGACAAATATGGGCTGGTGATGGAAGCGCTGACCATGGCCGCCGCCCCCTTTACCGTACATGAACCCGCGCCCATGCCGCGCCGCTGGATAGAGGCGGTCCACGACCCCGCCTATGTCGACCAGGTCGCGACGATGACCGTGCCGCGCGACAAGGAACGGCGCATCGGCTTTCCGGTGACGGAGCGGGTAATGCGCCGATCCATGCTGTCGCCCGGCGGCACGTGGCTGGCGGCGCGGCTGGCGATGCGCCATGGCTATGCCGCCAATGCGGCGGGCGGCAGCCACCATGCGCTGGCCGACACCGGCGCGGGTTATTGCGTGTTCAACGACCTGGCCATCGCCGCCAACCGGCTGATCGCGGAAGGGGAGGCGGGGCGGATATTGATCCTGGACCTGGACGTGCATCAGGGGGACGGCACCGCCGTCCTGACCGGCGGGCGCGACGACATCTTCACCCTGTCGATCCATGCGGAAAGCAATTTCCCGGTGCGCAAGGCGCGGTCGACGCTGGACATCGGCCTACCCGACGCGACGGGCGACGACGCCTATATGGATGCCCTCATGAAGGTCGTGCCGCCCGTGCTGGACGATTTCCGGCCCGACCTGATCCTCTATCAGGCGGGGGTCGATCCCCATGGGGACGACCGTCTCGGCCGTCTGTCGCTCAGCGACGAAGGGCTGGATCGCCGCGACCGGTGCGTGATGCGCGCCGCGAGAAGCCGGGGCATTTCGCTCGCCAGCACCATGGGCGGCGGCTATGGCGAAGACCGCATGGCCATCGCCCGGCGGCATGCCGACTGCATGATCCGGCTGGCGGAAGAGGCGGGTGACGGCCGATAGCTGCAAGGGCAGAAAGTCGGCAAACCTCCGTCCAAGCTCAATGCAGCGTCGTCTCCCCCGCCGCCTCGGAACCGCCTGCCTGCCTGCTCTCCATGATTTTGGCGGCGACCAACCCTGCCGCGACCAGTGCCGCGAAATCGCTGAAGGCCAGATAAAGAATATAGCCCCAGGGCGCATGGTTGAACACGGCCTGACCGACATGCAGCCACAACACGGCCGCCAGCGCGAACAGGACCGTCGCCCGCGCACGTCCGCCCAGATCGCCGCTCACGAAGCGCAGCATCAGCGCGATCAGCACGCCGACCGCCAGCGCCAGGATCAGCCCGCCGATCAGCGCGCCCGCATCCGTCACCGGGAAACCGCCGCTATTGTAGAAGACCATCGCCACCGGTCCCTTGCCGTAAAGCACGGTGCCCTCCGCGGTGGAGGGATCGGGAATGATATAGACGCCGGTTCCCGACGGCGTCAGCGCCTGCGCCATGGCGGCCTGCAAGTCGGCGCCCGATCCCGTGCGGTGGAAGGCGAGGGCGCTCAGCGGCGTCCCCCAGAAGATGAAGCCGACCAGATACATCGCCACGCCGCCGATCAGGCCGCCCAACAGGGTCTTGAACATATGCCCTCCTGTCCTCTCGATGGATGGAGAGGCTGACGGACAAACGCCGGAGAGGCAATATCTTTCCGGGAAGACGCTCAATCGCCCTTGCGGGAGGCCTTTTCCGCAATGCCCGACACGCCTTCGCGCCGGTCGAGTTCGTCCAGCACATCGTCCAGCGAGATGTCGAGATCGGCCAGCAGCACCAGCAGGTGGAACAGCAGGTCCGCGCTTTCCCCGATCGCGCCCTGCCGGTCGGATGCCATGGCGGCGATCACCGTCTCCACCGCCTCTTCGCCGACCTTCTGCGCGATCTTGCCGCGGCCCCTGGCGGTCAGCTTGGCCACATAGGATTGGCCGGGATCGGCATCCCGCCGCTGGCGGATGGTCTGCTCAAGGTCGAAAAGGGTCGCGCGCATGGCGCCATCAAGCGCCGCGCGCGCGACCCGTCAAATGAAAACTTACTTCCGCTTGCGGCGCGCGGCGAAAACGCGCGCGCCCAGAACCGCCGCGCCCAGGCCGAACAGGGCCATCTGCTCCGGTTCGGGGACCGGCGTGGGCGCGCCGCCGGAGCTGGAGCCGCCGCCCGACGAACTGGACGAGCCGCCGCACTTCTTGCCCCAGCACCAGGTCGCCTCCGCCGGTGCCGCCGCGCCCATCAAGGCGGCCACGCCAGCGGCCAGAAACAGCTTGTTCACATTCATTTCCCTCACCCCTTTGTTGGTTGGAACGGATATGGGAAGATGTGCAGGGGCCGTGCCAAATGGGCGTAGGAACGGGGTGGCCGGGACGAATATGGTTAACGTCTCGCGGCGATTTCCGGTTAATGTAAAGGCAACCGACGTTTCGGAGGGGGAAACGGTTTTCAGGCTGCCCTGACGGGGACTCCGGCGGCGGCCAGCGCCTGATGCGCCTCAGCAATAGTATGTTGACCGAAATGAAATATGGAGGCCGCCAGCACCGCGCTCGCATGGCCCATGGTCACGCCCTCCACCAGATGATCCAGCGTGCCGACGCCGCCGCTGGCGATCACTGGGACCGACACCGCGTCGGCGATGGCGCGGGTGAGGGCCAGGTCATAGCCCGCCTTGGTCCCGTCGCCGTCCATGGAGGTGACGAGCAGTTCGCCCGCGCCCAGTTCCGCCAGCCTGACGGCATGGTCCAGCGCGTCGATGCCGGTGGGTTTGCGCCCGCCATGGGTGAAGATTTCCCAGCGGCCTTCCGCCACCCGCCGGGCATCGACGGAGCCGACGACGCACTGGCTTCCGAAGCGGTCTGCGATGTCGGCGACGACTTCGGGCCGGGCGACGGCGGCGCTGTTCACCGCGACCTTGTCGGCGCCTGCCAGCAGCAGGGCGCGGGCGTCCTCCGGACTGCGCACGCCGCCGCCGACCGTCACCGGCATGAAGCATACCTCCGCCGTGCGCCGCACCACGTCCAATATGATGCCCCGCGCCTCATGGGTGGCGGTGATGTCGAGGAAGCAGAGCTCGTCCGCGCCCGCCGCATCATAGACCTTGGCCTGCTCGACGGGATCGCCCGCGTCGCGCAGGTCGATGAAGTTCACGCCCTTGACCACCCGGCCATTGGCGACGTCGAGGCAGGGGATGACGCGGGTGCGGACGGTCATGTCACGCCGCCGCCTGCGCCACGGCCAGCGCGGTCTTCAGGTCCAGCCGCCCGTCATAGAGCGCCCGGCCGGTGATCACGCCCTCGATGCCTTCATCGGCATGCAGGCTGAGGATGCGGATGTCCGCGATGCCCGCGACGCCGCCGCTGGCGATCACGGGAATGTTCGTGGCCCGCGCCAGATCGACGGTCGCGTCGATATTGCAGCCCTTGAGCAGGCCGTCGCGGCCCACGTCGGTGAAGAGCAGGCTGGCCACCCCCGCATCCTCGAACCGCCGGGCAAGGTCGACCACCGGCATGTCGGACTTCTCCGCCCAGCCATCGGTCGCCACGAAGCCGTCCCGCGCATCCACCGCCACGACGATGCCGCCGGGGAAGTCCCGCGCCGCCGCCTTGACGAAATCCGGGTCTTTGAGCGCCGCCGTGCCGATCACGATGCGCGATACGCCCAGGTCGAACCAGCGCTCCACCGCCTCCCGGTTGCGGATGCCGCCGCCCAGTTGCACATGGCCGGGGAAGGCTTCGACAATGGCTTCGACCGCTTCGGCGTTGACGGCGCGACCGGCGAAGCTGCCGTCCAGATCGACCACATGCAGATGCTCCGCGCCCGCTTCCGCGAACAATATCGCCTGCGCGGCGGGATTGTCGCCATAGACGGTGGCGCGGTTCATGTCGCCCTCCGCCAGGCGGACGACCTGGCCGCCCTTGAGGTCGATGGCGGGAAAAACGATGAGGCTCATTTCAACATCCGTTCGGTTCGAGCGAAGTCGAGAACTTGTTGCACGCCCCGAGTCTCGACTTCGCTCGACACGAACGGGGGGAAAGGCAGTCTCATGGACGCCATTCCAGAAAGCGGGACAGGAAGGAAAGGCCGTAATTCTGGCTCTTTTCCGGGTGAAACTGGCAGCCGATGATCGTGTCGCGCGCGACCGCGGCGACCAGCGGCCCGCCATGATCGGTCACAGCGGCGACATCGGCCTGGTCGGCCGCGTCGAAATGATAGCTGTGCAGGAAATAAGCCTCGCCCGCTTCCAGCAGCGGCGGCGCGCCGCGCAGGGTCACGTCGTTCCAGCCCATATGCGGCACCTTGATCGCCGGGTCTTGCGGCTCGATCAGGCGCACGGTGCCGCCGATCCAGCCCAGCCCCTCATGCCGCCCGAACTCCTCCCCGGCGTCGGCCAGCAACTGCATGCCCACGCACACGCCCAGGAAGGGCGCGCCGCGTTGGTGCACCGCTTCGTTCATCGCCTCCACCATGCCGGGGATGGCGACTAGCGCGTCGCGGCAGGCGCGGAAGGCGCCCACGCCGGGCAGCACGATCCGGTCGGCCCTCGCCACGACATCGGCGTCGGCGGTGATGACGGCGTCCGTCGCCCCCGCCTTGCGCAGGGCGTTATGCACCGAATGAAGGTTGCCCGCGCCGTAATCGATCAGGGCAAGCGTCGTCACAATATCCCCTTGGTCGACGGAATGGCGTCGGCCTTGCGCGGATCGATCTCCACCGCCTGCCGCAAGGCGCGGGCAAGGCCCTTAAAGCAGCTTTCGACGATATGATGATTGTTGCTGCCGTAGAGATTTTCGATGTGCAGCGTGATCCCGGCGGCCTGGGCGAAGCTGTGGAAGAAATGCTCCACCATCTCCGCGTCCCATTCGCCGATGCGCTGCACGGTGAAGTCCGCCTTGAACACCAGCCAGGGACGCCCTGAAATGTCCAGCGACACGCGGGTCAGCGTCTCGTCCATCGGGGAATAGACGCTGCCGTAGCGGGATATGCCGCGCTTGTCGCCCAGCGCCTTGGCCACCGCCTCGCCGATGGCGATGGCGGTGTCCTCTGTCGTGTGATGCTGGTCGACATGCAGGTCGCCGACCGTTTTCACATCCATGTCGATCAGCGAATGGCGGGACAGTTGTTCGATCATATGATCGAAAAAACCGATGCCCGTCGAAACGGTATAGATGCCGGTGCCGTCGAGATTGACGGTCACGTCGATCTGCGTTTCCGCAGTGTTGCGGTGAATGTCGGCCGTGCGCATGGCTGCGCCCTATACCGAAGTGGGCGGCGGTTGCAATGTGCCCGGCAATCTATGGCGCGCACTTGACCCGCGCCGCCGCGCCGTTAGGACATTGGCGCATGAGCGAAGACCTGCCCGACAGCCTGATTCCCTATGACGAAATCGTGCAGGAGGCCCTGCGCGCCGTGGTTGGCCGCGTCTTGGGCGAAATCGAGCGTTCCGGCGGGCTTCCCGGCGCGCATCATTTCTACATCACCTTCAAGACCCAGGCCGCCGGAGTCGATATTCCGCGCCATCTGGTCGAACGCTTTCCGGACGAGATGACCATCGTGCTCCAGAATAAATTCTGGGATCTGAAGGTCAGCGACGACGCCTTCGGGGTCAGCCTGACCTTCAACCAGGTGGCGGCGCATCTGCATATTCCCTTCGCCGCGATCACCGCCTTCGTCGATCCGGCGGTCAATTTCGCCCTCCAGTTCCAGGCGCAGGCCGACATCGCGCCCGAACCGCATGAAGAGGCGGAGAATGACGCGCCGCAGGTCATGACCGAGGATGGCTCCAATGTCGTGACCGTGGATTTCGGCAAGAAGAAATAAGCTCTGGTATCGGGGACCGGGCGTCCCCAGATTGGCGGCACTCCGGCCATTTCAGGGAGTGCCCGACTTGAGCGAGACCCGCACCGAAACAGACAGCATCGGCGCCATCCAAGTGCCCGCCGCGGCCTATTGGGGCGCGCAGACGCAGCGCAGCATCGAAAATTTCCCCTTCGGTCCCGATGAGCGCATGCCGATCGGCATCGTCCATGCGCTGGCCATCGTGAAGCAGGCGGCGGCGCGGGTGAATCGCGGCCAAGGACTCGATTCGGGCCTGGCCGACGCCATAGAGGCGGCGGCGGCCGAAGTGATCGCGGGCCGCCATGACGACCAGTTCCCGCTCGTCATCTGGCAGACGGGCAGCGGCACCCAGTCCAACATGAACATCAATGAGGTGATTGCGGGCATCGCCAATGAGGCGCTGACCGGCAAGCGCGGCGGGAAAAGCCCGGTCCATCCCAACGACCATGTGAATATGGGGCAATCGTCCAACGACAGCTTCCCTACGGCGCTGCATATCGCGGCGGCGCGGGCGGCGACCGGGCATTTGTTCCCCGCGCTCGACCGGCTGCACGCCGCGCTGGACGCCAAGGCGAAGGCGTGGGCGGGCATCGTCAAGATCGGCCGCACCCATTTGCAGGATGCGACGCCGCTGACGCTGGGGCAGGAATTTTCCGGCTATGCGCATCAGCTTTACCGCAGCCGCAAGCGGATCGAGCCAGCGACCATGCACGGCATGACGGCGCTGGCGCAGGGCGGCACGGCGGTCGGAACCGGCCTCAACGCGCCCGCAGGTTTCGACGCGGCGGTGGCGAAGGAGATCGCGACGCTGACCGGCCTGCCGTTCCGCACGGCGGACAACAAGTTCGAGGCGCTGGCGTCCAACGATCCGCTGGTGCACCTGTCCTCCACGCTGGCGACCCTGGCGGTGGCGCTGACCAAGATCGCCAACGACATCCGCCTGCTGGGCAGCGGGCCGCGTTCGGGCCTTGGCGAACTGGACCTGCCCGCCAATGAGCCGGGCAGTTCGATCATGCCCGGCAAGGTCAACCCCACCCAGTGCGAGATGCTGACGATGGTCGCCGCGCAGGTGATCGGCAATCATCAGGCGGTGACGGTGGGCGGGTTGCAGGGGCATCTGGAACTCAATGTGTTCAAGCCGATGATCGGCGCGGCGGTGCTGCGGTCCATCCATCTGCTCAGCGTCGGCATGGACAGTTTCGCCGAACGCTGCGTCGAGGGGCTGGAGGCGAATGAGAAGCGGATCGCCGAACTGGTCGACCGCTCGCTGATGCTGGTGACGGCGCTGGCCCCGGAAATCGGCTATGACAATGCCGCGAAGATCGCCAAGCACGCCCATGCCGAAGGGCTAACGCTGAAGGAGGCGGGGCTGGCATTGGGGCTGGTGGACGAGGCGACGTTCGACCGGCTGGTGCGGCCGGAAAATATGGTCTGATCCAGATCAACATGGCGGAACCGGGCAGGCTGCGATACATTGACGCCTTATGAGCAAGAAATCGCCCGATAAACCGCTGATCGCCGTTCGCCCGCCCCGCAAGGACGGGTTGCTCAGGAAGGCGGCGCGTGTCGGGGCGACGGTCGTCGCGGCGCGGGTCGCGGCGGACACGGGCAAGAAGGGCGTTATCGGCCTGATCGCGGGCATGGGCGCAAAGCGGCTCATCATGCGCCATCCGGTCGGCGCGCTGTTCGTGACGGGCGCCTACATGGCCGGCAAGGTCTATGAGGCGAAGCGCGAGGCGGACCGCAAGCGCACCACCAAGGCGCTGCCCGACGGCAGCGCGCCGCCGATCCTGATCGATGAGGCGCGCAAGGCCCGCAAGCGTTGACGGCGCGATAGTCCCCCCTTGCCAAATCGCGTCCATGGCGGCACTAGCGGCCATGGCCGACAGCATTCCCATCGAGACGCCCGATTTCAAGCGCCGCGGCGTCCTGTTCGTTCTTTCCTCGCCTTCGGGCGCCGGCAAATCCACCATTGCGCGCAAATTGCTCGCCGCCGAACCGGATCTGGCGATGTCGGTGTCCGCGACGACGCGGCCGATGCGGCCGGGCGAGGTCGACGGCAAGGATTATCATTTCGTCGATCTGGAGGAATTCCGGCGAATGATCGCCGATCATGAATTCCTGGAATGGGCGCATGTCTTCGGCCAGCGTTATGGCACGCCGCGCGCGCCGGTGGAGGCGATGCTGAAATCGGGGCGGGACGTGCTGTTCGACATCGACTGGCAGGGGGCGCAGCAGTTGCACCAGATTGCGGGCGGCGATGTCGTGCGCATCTTCATCCTGCCGCCGTCGATGGAGGAACTGGAGCGGCGGCTGCGGGGCCGGGCGACGGACAGCAATGAGGTGATCGAGGGCCGCATGGCCCGCGCCGCCGGAGAGATCGCGCATTGGGACGGCTATGACTATGTGCTGTGCAATGTCGATGCGGAGGATTGCTTCCAGCGGGTCCAGACCATCCTGCATGCCGAACGCATGAAGCGCAGCCGCCAGACCGGGCTGATCGGCTTCATCCGCAGGCTCAGCCGCTATCATCAGGAGGATTGAGGGTCTTTCAACCCTCGAACCCCGCAGGGTCGGCCCAGTCGGGATGGACCCAGGCCATCGCCTTGAACAGCGTTCCCATCGCGTCGTCGTCGGTCAGGCGGCGGCGGGCGGCCTCCACCTCCTCTGCGCGGGCGGGCGTGGTCCTGCTGAGTTGATCGGCGCGGGCGTCGATGCCGAGCTGGCGCAGGAAGGCGCCCTGGCCGACCGTCCGCGTCACGCGCAGCCCGGCCTGCCGCGCCATATTGCCGATCATGGTGAAATCGACATGGGTGGTGAGGTCGCTCTCGCCCGGTTCCAGGAAGGGATCGGCATAGCGATGCGCCCTGACCGCCTGGAGCGTGTCGCCGGTCGCCGGGCCTTCATAGCCATAGTCGATGACGATGGCGGCGCCGCCCTGCTTCGCGATTCGGTGCGCCAGTTCCAGCGCGATGGCCGATCCGGCGAGGGGCATTTCCAGGATCGCGCCTTCCGGGGCGTCGGCGGCCATGGCGGGGATGCCGGATTCGACGCGGCGGTATCCGGCCATGGGGGCGAAGCGCTCAGGCTCCTCCGGATCGGGGCGGACGACGACCCGCTCGCGCCATTCGCTGCCGACGCGGACAAGCTGCCGGACGGGAAGGGCGTCGAAAAATTCATTGGCGACGACCAGCAGCGGTCCCTGTTCGGGCAGGCTGGACACGGAATCATGATGCGCGACATTGGGGATGAGCGCGCCCTGCCGTTCGCGCAGGCTGGGGCTGGTTTCCACGAAATGGACGCGGGGGTGGAACGTGACGCTGGCCATGGCGCGCAGCGCGTCGGACGCCAGCGTGCCGCGTCCGGGGCCAAGCTCCACATAATGGGCCGCCGGGTGGCTGCCGGACCGCATCCATATGTCCGCCAGGCAGAGGCCGATCAGTTCGCCGAACATCTGGCTGATTTCGGGCGCGGTGGTGAAGTCGCCCGCCGCGCCCAGCGGGTCGCGGGTGCCGTAATAATGCTGGTTCGCCTCCGCCATATAATGGGCGATTGAGATCGGGCCGCCCGCCTCGATCTGGCGGGCGAGCCGTTCGGACAAGGTCAGTTCAACTGACACTCGCGCTGCCCGCGACGGGTTCCACGCGGATGCGGCGGCCCTTCGCCGTGATGATCAGGTAGAGGCCGCCCAGGATCATCGGCACGCACAGCCACTGGCCCATGTGCAGCCCGGTGCGGGCGGCGAATTCCATGAGTTGGGCGTCCGCCTCCCGGACATATTCCACCCCGAAGCGGAACACGCCGTAGCCGAGCAGGAAGATGCCGACCAGCATGCCGGGCTTGTAGCGGGCGCGGGTCTTCCAGAAGGCGAAGGCGAGGATCAGGAACAGGACTATGCCTTCGAGGAAGGCTTCGTAAAGCTGGCTGGGATGGCGGGGGAAGGGGCCGCCGGTCGGGAAAATTATGGCCCAGGGCACGTCCGTCTCCTTGCCCCAGAGTTCCCCGTTCACGAAATTGGCGAGGCGGCCGAAGAACAGGCCGAAGGGGACGCAGCAGGCGACGAAATCATGGATGCGCAGCCAACTGAGCTTTTCCTTGCGCGCCATGTAGAGGATGCCGAGCGAGACGCCGATGGCCCCGCCGTGGAAGGACATGCCGCCGTTCCAAAGCTTGAAGATGTCCAGCGGATTGCGGAGGATTTCGGGCTGGTAGAAGAAGACATAGGCCAGCCGCCCGCCGATGATGATGCCCAGCGTCGCGTAGAAGATCATGTCGTCGGCATGGCGGCGCGCCATGGGCGATCCGGGCTGGGCGATTAGCTTCAGCAGATACCAGTAGCCGATCAATATGCCCGCCAGATAGGCGAGGCTGTACCATTTCAGCGTGAAGAAGCCGAGGTCGAGCGCGACCGGGCTGAGGCCGAGCTGGTCGAAGCGAATGGCGCCCGAAGCGGCGGCGGCAAGGTCTAGGATCAAGTTGGCGTTCCCCTTGGGAAATTCGGTCCCCGCCATAGAGCAAGGTGGGGGACGGAGGGAAGGGAGGAAGTTGATCCGGCTGCTGCGGGAAGCCGCATGGCGACCGCGACAGCGGGCAGGCGAGGTGCGGGGGAAGTGGAGGCGGAAGGGTGTCGGAGGCCGCCGTGAAACGGGATCCGGTTCAGCTTTCCTTCTGTCGGCTAGGCTCTGTCTGCATTCACCGTATCCATATCATGGCGCATGCGAGATGGACGAAGCCCATGAAGGCAGAGAGGGTTTTCTCGCAGCGCAGGGCGATCCTTCGGAAGCGCTTGAGTTTGTTGAAGAAGCATTCGACCTGATGGCGCTCCTTGTAGAGCCTCCAGTCGATGGCAGGGGCGATAGCGCGGCTGGGATTGGCCTTGATCTGCGCGATTGCGCCAAGGTCATCGGCAATGAAGGCGCGTAGCGGATCGGCATCGTAGGCAGCATCGGCGATGACGTGGCCGACGCCTTCCAGCCCGGACAGAAGCGTCTGGGCCTGCGGGCAATCGCCATATTGCCCTGGTGTCGGACATATCCGAAGCGGCAGACCGATCGCATCGACGGCGGCGTGCAACTTGGTCGTCAGGCCGCCGCGCGAACGACCGATGGCGGCACTTTCAGCCCCCCTTTTGCGCCGCTTGCATCGGCGTGGACCTTCGAGATCGTGCTGTCGATCATCACATATTCGAAGTCCGGCGTGTCGGCCATGGCATGGAAAAGCCCCTCCCATACCCCGTTGCGTGACCACCGGCGGAAGCGCGCATGAACCGCCGTCCATTTGCCGAATATATCCGGTAGATCGCGCCAATGCGCCGCGTTCCCCGCCATCCACAGGATCGCATCGACAAACAGTCGATTATCAACGCCGCTCCGTCCAGGCGTCCCGGCACGACCCGGAAGATACCCCTCGATCCGGTTCCATTGCTCATCCGTCAGCACCCGTCTGCTCAAAGATCGTCTCCTTCAACGACCTTGAATCAGAACTCTCATAAAATGGGAATCCCATGAATGCAGACAGAGCCTAGGGTGTGTGGGGATTCAGTTCAGGGCGCGGCGAAAATAGTGGATTTCGAGAACCTCGAAACGAGGCAGGTGACTCGTTTCGACGCAGCGTACTTAAGTACGTGAGCACCGGAAGCGCAGAAAGCCGCTATTTGCAGCCCGCCATGGGCTGAATCCCCACACACCCTAGGCCGCTCTCCGTTTCACCCCAAAAAACAGGGGAGCCGACGCGCAGTCCCATGCGCCGGCTCCCCCTTTGCGCTGATGCCTTGCGACCCAAGGCTCAACGACTGCGCCATATAGACGGCGCAGCCATGCATCAGCCGTGCAGCTTCAGCGCCGTTTCCGCGATGCGGCGGCCCTGATAGCGCGCGCCGTCCAGTTCCTCTTCGCTCGGCTGGCGGCTGCCGTCGCCGTCGGCCAGCGTGGTCGCGCCATAGGGCGCTCCGCCGCGGACCTTGTCCACGCCCATCTGGCCGGCAAAGCCATAGTCCAGGCCGACGATCACCATGCCGAAATGCAGCAGGTTGGTGATGATCGAGAACAGGGTGGTTTCCTGCCCGCCATGCTGGCTGGCGGTCGAGGTGAAGGCGCCGCCCACCTTGCCGTTCAGCGCGCCGCGCATCCAAAGGCCGCCGGCCTGGTCGAGGAAGGCCGCCATCTGGCTGGACATACGGCCGAAGCGGGTGCCGGTGCCGATGATGATCGCGTCATAATCCGCCAGGTCCGCGACGGCCGCGACGGGTGCTTCCTGGTCGAGCTTGAAATGCGCGGCTTTCGCGACTTCCAGCGGCGCCGTTTCGGGCACGCGCTTGATGTCGACCTGCGCGCCGGCGGCCGCCGCGCCTTCCGCCACGGCCTTCGCCATGGTTTCGATATGACCGTAGGACGAATAGTAGAGAACCAGAACCTTTGCCATGCGTATCTCCATTTCTTCTAATGCGTTGATCGTAAAAAGGTTTCGAACAATTTGGCCGCCCGCGCCGGAGTGGGGGGAGAAGCGCGGGCGGCCTTCCGGCCCGTCCGGAGGGAGAAGGGACGGACCTTATTCGCTGTCCACCAGGACGATTTCGGCGTCCTCGATGGCCTTGATGGTGATGGGCGCGCCGCCGATGATCGCGGCGCCGTCACGCGCCTCGAACAGTTGGCCGTCTATTTCGATCCGGCCGGTTGCCGGGACCAGGTAGAGGTGGCGCCCTTCGGCGCTGTCATAGGTGACGCTGTCGCCCGCCTTGACCGTGCCGCCCAGCAGCCGGGCGTCGGCGCGGATGCGCAGCGCCTCCCTGTCCTCGTCATGGCCGCTCGCCAGCACCACCAGCCGGCCCGACCGATCGCCCTTGGGGAAGGGCTTGGCGCCCCAGCTCGGCTGGCCGCCCCGGCTGCGCGGCATGACCCAGATCTGGAAGAGAGTCGTCGTTTCGTCCTCCAGATTATATTCCGCGTGGCGGATGCCGCTGCCCGCGCTCATCACCTGCACGTCGCCCGCTTCCGTGCGGCCCTTGTTGCCCAGGCTGTCCTGATGGGTGATCGCGCCGGTGCGGACATAGGTGATGATCTCCATGTCCGCGTGCGGGTGCGGCGGAAAGCCGGAGCGGGGACCGATCTCATCGTCGTTCCATACCCGGATCGCGCCCCAATGCATGCGGGACGGATCATAATAGTCCGCAAAGGAGAAATGATGCCGCGCGTTCAGCCAGCCATGGTCGGCGTGGCCGAGCGAGGCGAAGGGGCGGCGGTCGATCCGGCTGCCAACTGTCATGCTCATCACTCAGGCCTTTCGAAGGATTGCCGGAAGGTTCCGGCTTGCTTTCCGTCAATCTAGCAATCAGGATCGTTTCTTGAATAAGCAGCATTGAAACGGATTGTTTCCTTATGCGTCTTCCCGATTTCGAGGCATGGGCGATGTTCGCCGCCGTGGTGGAGCATCGCAGCTTCACCGACGCGGCCAAGGCGCTGAGCGTGTCGAAGGCCACCGTGTCCAAGGCGGTGACGCGGCTGGAGCAGCATCTGGACACCAGCCTGTTCAGCCGCACCAGCCGCCGCCTGGCCCTGACCGAAAGCGGCAGGCGGCTGGCCGAGCATGCGGCCCGCATCCTTTCCGAAGGGCAGGCGGCGGAGGAAGCGGCCAGGGACGAAACGGCGGAACTTTCCGGCACGGTCCGGCTGGGCGCGCCGATGACCTTCGGCCTGCTCCGCATCGCGCCGCTGGTCGCGGAATTCACGAAGCAGAATCCGCATGTCGACATCGACCTGCACCTGTCCGATGCGCGCATCGACCTGGTGGACATGGGCCTGGACGCCACCATCCGCATCGCCGACATGCCCGACAGTTCATTGCGCGCCCGGCGCCTGGCCGACGTCACGCTGCATGTCGTGGCGTCGCCCGCCTATCTGGCGGAAAGGGGGCGGCCCACCCATCCGTCCGACCTCGGCGACCATGACTGCCTGTGCTATTCCAACACGCCGACGCCCGACGTCTGGCGCTTTTCCGGGCCGGGCCAGCAGAATGTCGTGGTGCAGGTCCGCGCCCGCCTGACGGTCAACAGCGGGGAGGCGATGCTGCCCGCGCTGCGCTCCGGCGTCGGCATCGCCCGGCTGCCCGACTTCATCGTCGGGGAAGCGATCGCCTCGGGCGAACTGGAGGAGATACTGGTAGACTGGCGACCGCCGCCGTTCGGCATTCACCTCGTCACGCCGCCATCGCGACTGCGGCCCGCGCGGGTGGATGCGGTGCTCGACTTCCTGACCCGCCATCATGGATGTTCACCGCTCGTTTCGAAGCCGAATCCATATTGACTCCGCCTGAATCATTTTGGCTTCAAAACATTGAAAATAGATTCAAAATCCAGCGACTCGCGGATTTCTGCCGGTTAGCGAAAAATTAACCTTTGTCCTTCAGAAGTTTTTTGGTTAATGAATTGGTGCGGCCGTCGTTCTTTGGGGGTGGACGGAACTGCTACGCAAAGGGGCTTCACATGCGCGTGCTGCTAATCGAAGACGAACCGACGACCGCGAAGGCGATCGAGCTGATGCTCACGACGGAGGGGTTCAACGTCTACACGACCGACCTTGGCGAAGAGGGTCTCGACCTCGGCAAGCTCTACGACTACGACATCATCTGCCTCGACCTGAACCTGCCGGACATGCACGGTTACGACGTGCTCAAGAAGCTCCGCGCGGCGAAGGTGCAGACGCCGGTGCTGATCCTGTCGGGCGTGGCGGAAATGGACAGCAAGGTCCGCTCCTTCGGCTTCGGCGCCGACGATTATGTGACCAAGCCTTTCCATCGCGAGGAACTGATCGCCCGCATCCACGCGGTCGTGCGCCGGTCCAAGGGCCATTCGCAGTCGGTCATCCGCACTGGCAAGCTGGCGGTGAACCTGGACGCCAAGACCGTGGAAGTGGACGGCAATCGCGTCCACCTGACCGGCAAGGAATATGCGATGCTGGAGCTGCTTTCGCTCCGCAAGGGCACGACCCTGACCAAGGAAATGTTCCTGAACCACCTTTATGGCGGCATGGACGAGCCGGAACTCAAGATCATCGACGTCTTCATCTGCAAGCTGCGCAAGAAGCTGGCGCTGGCCTGCAACGGCGAAAATTATATCGAGACCGTCTGGGGCCGCGGCTATGTGCTGCGCGATCCGGACGAGGCGGAGGAATTCGCGACCAAGGTCGCCTGATCCGGCCCTGGCGCCCGGAAGAAAAGGCCGGCGTCCCTGGGGGATGGCCGGCCTTTTTCATGGGCGCTCCCCGGCGCTCGAACATGGCGTCGCCCGCTCAGGACGGAGCCGAGATCATCGCCATTTATTGTTGGTGTCCGGTCCCTGCACCCGCGTCCTGAACCCCGGCCGCTTCGTTTCGCCCGATGGCCGGAACGCCTCCGGCACCTGATAACCATCGGCCGGGCGATCTGCGGGCGCGCGGCTTCTGACCGCTTCCGGATTGATCTGCGCCTCCAGTTGCACGCCGAAGCTCTGTCCCTTGCGCCAGGCGATCTTCCCTGGGGCGGGGCGGCAGTCGGGCAGGAGGATGACGACGCTTTCCCCGACGGCAAGGTCGAGATCGCACCGCCCGCCAAGCCCCATTTCCGAAACGTCGCGGACCAGGATGTCGATTTCGCCATAATCCGCGTGGCGCATGCGCGCCTTCAGCAGCCTGCGCTGGCGGTCATATTGCCGGTTGGAGGCGAAATCGGAATCGGAAACGGACATTCAGTCCTGTATCTCTTCAATATTCGGCGCCTTGACGCACCTTTGGCGATCCTTGGGCCCAGTCGACGTCGCCGGCCGGAACCATCTGACATACCGATCTAAACCCTTAGGGGTGCCATGAAAAGCACCATCATCTCAAACCGTTCGGATCAAAGGATTTCAGCCCCTGCTTCGGAAAAGGAGAAGGCCGGCGACCCTGGAGCGCGTCGCGTCCGATTTGACGCAGGGCGCTCCATGATCGCCGGCCTTCGATCAGGCGGTGAAGCGGCCATGCGGCTGAAAGCCGGTCGGGGACAGGCCGCCTCCGCGCGGGGTCAGTCGGCCGCCTGATCCGAAGATGCGGTGCTGCCCGAACCAGAGGCCTGTCCGCTGCCGGAGAGTTGCCCGGCCGCATCCACCGAGGCGATGCCGCCCGCGC
>NZ_ATDO01000130.1:0-31894 GCF_000445085.1 Sphingobium sp. HDIP04
TCCCCAGCGTGTCGGCGGTCAGGCTGCCGCCCGCCGATCCGCTGGCCGAACCCGAAGCGCTGCCGCCGTGGCTCTTGCCATGGCGGCTGACCGAGCCGGATGCGGAACCGCTGCCGCTGCCATGGCCCGAGCCGCTGGCGCCGACGCGGCCATTTTCCAGGTCGATGCTGCGGTCCAGGCCGATGCCGCCCGATCCGCCCAGCGTGCCGCCCAGCGATCCGCCCAGGCCGCCGCCCAGCATGCCGCCGCCACCGCCGCCCAGCAATTGGGCAGAGGCGGGCGCGGCCGTCATGGCGGCAAGAGCGGCGGTTGCAATCAGGAACTTGACTTTCATCGATCGTCTCCTTGTTCGTTGTCGATCCGATGACAAGACAACGTGAGGGCGATGCGATTTAATCCCGCTATGCCGAAAAAAATTTTCAAGCATTTGAAAATCAGTCGTTATTTCTGCAATTCCCGCAAACGACGCTAAGGCGGCCGCCCCGCTTCGCCTCCGCCCGCAGGGCCGCCAGGCTGCCGGTGGCGAACAGCCGCCCGGCGACCAGCGGCGCGGCGAAGGACGTGCCGCGAACCTTGCCCTTGCCGCCATCGGCGCGGGCCGCATTCATGTCTGCCCCCGGCGCGGCGAAATCGACATGGCGCGCTCGCCCGGCCTCCGGCAGGACGCGGCCCCGCCCGTCTATCCCAGTGACGGCGATCACCCCGGCATAAGAGGCCGGATAGGCCGGCGGCGCGGCCGGCCCGTCATTGCCGACCGCCGCGACCACGGACACGCCGCGTTCCCGCGCCAGCCGGATCGCGCCCGCCAGCAGGGGATTGTCCGGTCCCACCAGGCTGACCGTCACCACATCGGCCCCGCGCGCCGCCATCCATCCCAGCG
This sequence comes from Sphingobium sp. HDIP04, assembly GCF_000445085.1. Taxonomy (NCBI): domain Bacteria; kingdom Pseudomonadati; phylum Pseudomonadota; class Alphaproteobacteria; order Sphingomonadales; family Sphingobiaceae; genus Sphingobium; species Sphingobium sp. HDIP04. Next base: position 881 of record NZ_ATDO01000130.1, read on the forward strand.
CCCGCGCCATCGCAAAGGCGCCGCCGCCCGCCGGATCGTCGCCATATATATCCGCCACCAGCAGGGGTGCGCCGGGCGCCGCGCCCCTTATGCCGGTCGTCCCGCTGATGAGGGAGGCGACCGCCGTCCCATGCGCGCTGGCGCGGGGAGCGCCTCGGGCAAAGCCGCGCTGCTCGATCGGGCCGCTCAGGGCCGGATGGCGCGCCACGCCGCCGTCGATCAATCCCGCCGCCTTGCCCCGCACCGGCCCGGTTTCCGCAAGCGCGGCGGCGGCAAGGCCGATGGAGGCGCCGCTGGGGAAATAGAGATTATCGGCGCTGGCCTGCGCCTCTGGAGCGAGGGATCGGACTTGCTTCAACGCCCGCGACAGGCTGCGGCCCTGCGGCACGGTCAGGCGGGTGACGCTGAGGTCCAGCCCCTCTATGGCGGCATTTTCCACGCCATAGCCGGCGGAACGCAAGGCTGCGACGCTTTCCGCCCGCGCCCCGGTCAGCAATATGACACCGCGCCGCGCCGGTTCGCGCCGGTCGTCCAGTTCCACCGAATCGGCGTGCCGCCGCAGCAGATTGTCGATCCGCACCGCTCGCGCCGCAACCAGCCGGTCGGCCAGGCGCGCAGGCGACAGCCGGTCGATCCCCGCCTGGTCCAGCCTGCCTTCCACCCGGTCCAGCACATGCGGCGCCACGCCGCCCGCCTGGCCGCTCACCTGGCCCAGGGCGCCGCCCGGCGCGGGCAGCAACTGCGCCTGCGCGCCCGGTGCGGTCAGCAGCAGGCCGGCGACGATCCATGGACGCGTGAACTTCATTTCGATCTCCCAGCCGCCGGCCTTTCCATCATTGGACCGCATTACGGTCCTTTCGCTCTCAAAATGATTCATCGCGAAAAAATTTCCGATAAAAGATTCATGATTCAGGGATGAAACGCGCGGCGGCAGCCGTTTCATCCCTCAGGAAGCTGAATGGAGACCGGATGTCGTTCGAAAGCGATCTGTTGGCGATCCTGCCCCGGCTGCGGCGCTTTGCCGCCAGCCTGTCGCGGGACCGCGCCGATGCGGACGATCTCTGCCAGGCGGCGTTGGAAAAGGCGCTCCGGGCACGCGATCAATGGCAGCCGGGAACGAGACTGGATAGCTGGATGTATCGGATCATGCGCAATCTCTGGATCGACGAGGGCCGCTCCCGGCAGCGCGCCGCCCGCACCTTCGCGCCGGAGGAGGCGGGCGAGCATGTCGGCCATGCCGGCGACCGCGACGTGGAGGCGCATGTCATGCTGTCCGACGTCGACCGCGCCATGCACGGCCTGCCCGACGAGCAGCGGGAGGCGATCGCCCTCGTGCTGGTGGAGGGGCTGTCCTACAAGGAGGCGGCGGAGGTGCTGGACATTCCGATGGGCACGCTGACGTCGCGGCTGGTGCGCGGGCGCGGCGCGTTGATCGAATTGCTGGGGGAAGCGGCATGACGGACATGGACGAAGCCATGCTGATCGCCTTCGTCGATGGCGAACTGGACGAGGTGAACCGGCGGCGCGTGGAGCGGGCCGTGGCGGAAGACCCGGCCCTGGCCGCGCGGCTGGACATGCATCTTCGCCTGCGGGAGCGATTGGCGGGCCATTATGCGCCCATCGAAGCCGAGCCCGTGCCGGCGGCGATGCAGGCCCTGTTGCGGGAGGAGGCGAAGGTCGTCCCGTTCGCTCGTCCGGCGACGGAGCGGCGGCGCGCCTGGGTCACGGGCGGGGCGATCGCCGCGAGCCTGCTGCTGGGGCTTGGCATCGGGCATTTTTCAGGCGGGAGCGGCAGTCCGATTGCGGTGGAGCGCGGCGCGATGGTCGCGCAGGGCGAACTGGCGTCGGCGCTCGAAACCCAACTCGCCTCCGCCCAGCAAGACGGGCCGATCCGCATCGGCCTCAGCTTCCGGCGCAAGGGCGGCGGCTGGTGCCGCAGCTTCGAAGGACAGGCCCTTTCGGGCGTCGCCTGTCGCGAGGAGCAGGGCTGGCAGCTGCAGCAGCTCTTGCCGGGCGCGGGGCAGGGGACGGCCTATCGGCAAGCGTCCTCCGGCGACATGCGCCTGATGGCGACCGTCGATGCATTGATGGACGGCCCCCCCCTCGACGCCGCGCAGGAGAAGGCGGCGAAGGACAGGCGGTGGCAATAGGATAGAGGCTGGAAGGGGTGGGGGCGGATGTTCCCCCATTCGTCACCCCGGGCTTGACCCGGGGTCCCGCTGCCTTGGACGAGGTGCACTCAGAAAGAAAGCGGGACCCCGGATCAAGTCCGGGGTGACGGAAAACTAACGTCCGCTACTGGCCAAACCAGCCCCGATGGCATCGCAAGAAAAGGCTAACGCATCTGCATGGCCGTCCCGCTCAAAACTCGAAATTCAACCGGCCATAGTAGAAGCCGCCGCTCGCGCCATAGGGCGAATATTGATTGTAGAGGGAAAAGCCGTTGGCCTGCAACGAAACGGGCAATTTGTCGGGATAGATGTTGAACAGATTGTTCGCCCCCGCCGTCAGCTTGATACCCTTGCGCAGTTCCATCCCCAGTTCCAGGTCGAAAATGACCTTGGGGTCGATCTCCGCATCCAGCGAGGGCGTGGTCGGATGGACCATCGTCACCTTGCCATATCGGGTGGCGCGCAGGTTCAGGCTGGCCGGCCCCCTGGTCCAGAACATGTTGGCGATGAACTTGTCGCGCGGCGTGCCCTTGGTGAAATCCCCCCGTTTCGCCCGGCCGATCAGCATCAGCCCGGAATCGGCCAGCACCGGCGGCACGGCGTCGACATGGGTGAAGACGGTCTTGTTGAAATTGGCGGACAGGCTGAACAGCGCATGGCCCAGATCGCCCAAGCCCGCCCGCCAGGTGCTGACCACGTCCAGCCCCCGCGTCCGGGTGTCGGCGGCGTTGGAGAAGTAGAATCCGCCCGCCGAGGAGGTGATGCCCGCCGCCGCCAGAACCCCGCGCACCAGCGGCCCTTGCAGGGTTTCGGACAGCAGGATGCGGTCCTTGATCCTGATCTGATAGGCGTCGACCGTGATGTTGAGGCGCGGCGTGGGCGTCAGGACGATCCCGGCGGACAGGTTCCGCGATTTTTCCGGTTTCAGCGGCGTCGCGCCCAGCGCCACGGCGGCGGCGGAATCCACTGGCAAGGCCGACACGGGCAGCAGCACGCCGCTCACGTTGATCGTGCTGGCGGAGGAATAATGCTGCTGTTGCAGGGTCGGGGCGCGGAAGCCCGTGCTGGCGGTGCCGCGCAGCGCCAGGCCGCGCAGCGGCTCTATGCGCACTGACGCCTTGCCGGTATCGGTCGTGCCGAAGTCGGAATAATCCTCATGCCGTCCGGCCAACGCGACCTCGAACCCCTCGACGACCTGCTGTTCCAGGTTCAGATAGGCGCTCCAATTGTCGCGGCTCCATGTTCCGGCGGAGGAAAGGGGGAAACCCGTCACCCCCTGCGACCCGGATGTCCGCAGCACGCCGGCATTGGGGCCGGTGGTCGATCGGTATCCGCCGTCGATATAGGAAACCGGGTCGCCCGCGCCGATGGCGTAGCTGTTCCAGCGATATTCCGCGCCCAGCGCCACCAGCAACGGTTCGGCCAGGCCCAGATCGACCGTCTTCTGAAGGTCGAGATTGGTCGTCCATTCCTTCGACGTGACGGCGCCGATATGCATGTCGGTGGGGCTTGCGGGGCCGAGCGAGGCGTTGAGGACCGAACTTTCCCGATATTTCGCCCAATCGCGGGAAAAGCTGCTGGACAGGTCGTAATGGAATGTGTCCGACAGGTCGCCGCGCAGCCCCGCCGTGGTCTGGAAATCCTCGTCATAGATGTGGAGATGCGGGCTGTAGCCGTTGGGGAACAGTTCGGGAATATTGTTCGGCGCGTCGGGGAAGCGATAGGTCAGCCAGGCGTCGCTATGCCGTCGCGACGCCGTGCCGAACAGGTAGAGTTCGACCTGATCGCTCACCGGCAGCGACAGGTCATAGGCGAAGTTGATGCCCGACACCTGCGGCTGGCCGCCGCGGTTCACGTTGCGGTCGACGGTCGCCTCCCGCGGGTCGAGCGCGCCCGTGGTCGAGGAATAGAGCTGCCCCACCCGCGCATAGAATTGTCCCGGATTGGGCGCGCTGCGATAGGTGCGGCCCTGAAGGAAGGCGTCCAGCGTGAAGTGGACATGGCCGCCGTCGCCGATGCCGAAGCCCTTGCTGATCTGGAACCGGCCCTGTTCGCCGCCGCCGTCCGCCGTGGCGCCGCCCAGGAAGGAGGCGCTGCCGCTGGCGTCGTTCTTCAGCAGGATGTTGACGACGCCCGCGATCGCGTCCGACCCATATTGCGCCGATGCGCCGTCGCGCAGCACCTCTATCCGTTCGATGGCGGAGGAGGGGATAAGGTCCAGGTCGGGCGGCGACTGGCCGTTCTGGGTCGTGCCGTTGATGAACAGGGTCGCGGTGTTGTGACGCCGCTTGCCGTTCACCAGCACCAGCAGATGGTCGCCGGCAAGGCCGCGCAGCGACAGCGTCTTGACGGCGAAGCTGGCGCCTGCGCCGCTGTTCGACACGTTGATCGACGGCACCAGCGTGCCCAGCAGGTCGCGCACGGACTGCTTGCCGCTCGCCTCCAGATCCTTGGCGCTCAGCACGTCGATGGGGGCCAGGCTTTCCGCGACGGTGCGGGTGGTCTGGCGGGTGCCGGTCACGATGATCGGGGCCGAGGCCTCCTCCGCATCGGCGGGAGCCATGGCGACTGGAGCCCCCGACCCGCCCGCCATGGCGACCTGCGCCAACTGGACCGACAGCGGGCTGCGATGGGCGACGGTGCGGCTGGCCGGCACGGCAAGGGCGATGACTCCCGCGCCCGCCTCGCTATGCCTGAGCGCGGTCCCGGCCAGCAGCCGCTTCAGCGCGTCTTCGGTCGACAGCCAGCCCTGCACGCGTCGGCTGCGGATCGACGCGACCTCGTCATAGGGGAACAGGATGCGCACGCCCGACTGGGTCGAAAGCTGGCGCAGGGCGCTGCTCAGCGGCTGAGGGGCGATGTCGAACTTGTGGCGCTGCGACAGGGTGGCGTCCATTTTCGGCGACGCCACGAGCTTCATGGGCGAAACAAGGCATGCGGCAAAGGCGAAGCCCGCCAATGCATGGCGAATGCGCATCGAATATTCCCCTGTTGCGGACGGCTTTTGCCGTTCCGACGTCGTCCAACGAAGAAAAAGTCCCGATCCGCCATCCATTCCGGTGAAGCGGGCGGGAAGGATCGGATGCGACGGATAAGGGATCGGGAAATCAGCGGGAAATGAGATTTCCTTATCCCGATATTGCAAGTTGCGTCGGGCGCCTTCATCAATCCCCGGTTTGCAGGAACCAGCGCCGGTCCCCCTCCAGCCCGATCGCCGTCAGCCGGCCGCTGCGGAAGGCGCCGGTGTCGATGCCGATCCGGTTGGGCCGGATGTCCACATCCGCGCTGATGTTGTGGCCGTGCACGATCATCTTGTCCAGGCGCCCTCCATGGTTCAGGAAATCGCCCCTGATCCAGCGCAGGTCGGCCGGAATCTGGGCATGGAGCGCGACGCGCGGCCGCACCCCCGCATGGACGAAGAGGTAATCGCCCAGCGGCAGCATATCGGGGAAGTCGTCCAGGAAATCGACATGGTCGCGGGGGACGTGAGCCAGCATCCATCGCGCCATCGCCTCGTCGCTCATCCGAGCGCCGTCCTCCGGCCCCAGTCCGTAGCTGGCCAGCGTCTCCACCCCGCCATGGCGGCGGAACAGGCGGGCGGCCTGCGCCCTGCCGCGCGCGGCGGCGACGAACATCTCCTCATGATTGCCCTTGAGGAAGCGGACCTCCTCGCCGGAGCGCGCCAGGTCCATCGCCCGTTCGACCACCTGCCGCGACTGCGGCCCCCGGTCGACTAGGTCGCCCAGCAGGATCAGCAGCCGGGGCAGGGGATGGCGCCCCGCCTCGTCCAGCGAGATCCGGTCCAGCAACTGGGCGAGCAGGTCGTCGCGGCCGTGAACGTCGCCTATGGCATAGACGCGCCGGTCCCCGCCCACGCTGGGGGGCGGCGCATGCTCCCGCGCCTTCCGCGTTCGGAACGGCATCAGCATGGCGGGCCTGCCTCACATATCATGCCGCCAATGTCGCACAGCGTTACAGGCGCGGCAATGTGACGCCCTGCTGCCCCATATATTTGCCCGCGCGGTCGGCATAGCTGGTCTCGCACGGCTCATTGCCCTGGAGGAAGAGGAACTGGCACGCCCCCTCATTGGCGTAGATCTTGGCCGGCAGCGGCGTGGTGTTGGAAAATTCCAGCGTCACATGTCCTTCCCAGCCCGGTTCCAGCGGCGTCACGTTCACGATGATGCCGCACCGCGCATAGGTGGACTTGCCCAGGCAGATCACCAGCACGTCGCGGGGCACGCGGAAATATTCGACCGTCCGGGCCAGCGCGAAGCTGTTGGGCGGGATGATGCAGACATCGGTCTTGCGGTCGACGAAGCTGTTGGCGGCGAAATCCTTGGGGTCGACCACGGCGCTGTCGACATTGGTGAAGATCTTGAACTCGTCCGCCACCCGCGCGTCATAGCCGTAGGAGGATAGGCCATAGCTGATGCAGCCGTCCCGCCGCTGGCTCTCCACGAACGGCTCTATCATGTTGTTGCTCCGCGCCTGTTCGCGAATCCACTTATCCGACAATATCGACATGGCTGTTCAGCTCTTTCCAGGGGTGATGCCCAAATCGGCGGGACCGAAGGCATGGGGCAGGAGTTCGGCGACGCGATGTTCGACCAGCGCGTCTCCTTCCGGCGCCGCGCAGTAAATGGCGAGCGTCCGCCCGGCCATCTGCTCGGCTTCGTTCATGATCTGGCGGCACCGGCCGCAGGGGGTGACGATGGCCTGCCCCGATATGGCGCCGTCCGCACCCATGGCGCCGCCCACGACCGCAACCGCCTCCACATCGGCAAGGCGGCCCTGCGCATTCGCCGCGGCCAGCGCCACCGTTTCGGCGCAGAGCGACAGGCCATAGCTCGCATTCTCGAAATTGCAGCCGGTCACGATCCGCCCGTCGGTCAGCCGCACCGCCGCGCCGACGGCGAAGCGGCTGTAGGGCGCGTGCGCATGGCGCATCGCTTCCCGCGCCGCTTCGACCAGCTTTTCCGTCGCATTCATCGCGCCATCACATCCCATCGCACCGGACCGTCGATGCCGTCGATATGCCGCATATCATTGGCTGTCCACATCACCCATTTGCGCTGCCCGCCATCGGGCGCGAAGAAATTGCGATCCAGCCACAAGGTGCGGTTGATTCCCGACGCGATGGCGTATTGGGCGTCGAAATCGTCGCTGACGTTGAGCAGCACCGGCGTGCCCGCATGACTTTCGATCAGGTTGATCAGCGTGTTCAGTTCCGACAGCACCGCATCCTGCCCCGGCCGCGCGCGGCAGCCCGGATCGAACGCCAGCCTGATCACCGGGGGCAGCGCGGCATTGTCGCGCGGCACCATGGTCATGAAGCCCGTCGCCTGTTCCGAAGCCCTGGCGCACAGGCTGAAATCGAGCGCGGCGCCATAGCGCATCCCCGCCGCCCTCGCGCCCGCCCAGTTCGCCTCGAACGCCGGATCGCGGAAGCGTCCGCCGCTCGATGCGCGGATATAGGCGAAATCGGCCCCCTGCGCCGCCAGCGTGCCCCAGTCGATCGGGCCGTTGTCCGACGACACCGACACGCCCTGGGTTGGGAACGCCTCCCGGCCGGGCGCCCATTCCCGCGCATAGAGCCACCCGCCCAGGGCCAGCAGGCCCGGAACGGCAAGAAACAGGCAAAGACGGGCCATGAAATGGCCGGCGCTGACGATATGGATGCCCCTTACCCCTTGATGTGCAGGACGCAGATCAGCGTGAACAGGCGACGGGCCGTATCGAAATCGACCTTGACCTTGCCGTCCAGCCGCTCGATCAGCGTCTCGGCGGCGGCATTGTGGATGCCCCGGCGCGCCATGTCCACCGTTTCGATCTGCTGCGGCGAAGCGTTGCTGATCGCCTGGTAATAGCTGTCGCAGATCGCGAAATAATCCCGGATCGGGCGGCGGAACCGACCCAGGCCGAGGATGATCGCCTCCAGCGGATCGCCGTTTTCCCGGCGTATCTCCATGACCAGCCGGCCTTCCTCGACGCGCAGGTGCACCTTGTAGGGGCCGGCATAGCCGTCCTCATGGCTGCGCTGCGGCTCGAAATAATTATCCTCCAGCAGGTCGAATATGGCGATGCGCCGTTCCTGCTCCACATCGGCGTTGCGCCAGAGGATCGTCCGCTCGTCGAGCGTGATATCGATGATGCGCGGATCGGCCATGAACGCTATGGTCAGTGCGGCGGCGCAAGGGGAAATGCAACCGGGAAAAGCAAGGGCGCGGTTGTCCACAGCTTTTCCCAATCGTTTCAATGTCGGACCTTGCGCCCCGCCGCCAGCGAAGCGATGAGGGAGGCATGGTCGAACTCGTGCAAATCAACGCCGCCGCGGAAGCCGGCATCACCGAACTCCCGCGCAATGTGGAGGCGGAGGCCGCGCTGCTGGGCGCGCTGATGATCGACAACCGCATTGCCGAGGATGTGCAGCTCAAGCTGAAGGCGGAGCATTTCTTCGAACCCCTGCACGGCCGCATCTACGAAGCCGTGATGAAGCTGGTCGAGCGGGACATGGTCGCCAACCCGGTGACGCTGAAGCCGCTGTTGGAGCAGGATCCCGCGCTCAAGGAACTGGGCGGCGTCGGCTATCTGGCGCAATTGACCGGCAATGGCGCGGCGCTGCTGGGCGCGAGGGACTTCGCGACGCAGATATACGACCTCGCCTTGCTGCGACAGCTTGTCCATGTCGGCCGGGAACTGGTTGAAAACGCGCTGGACACCAGCGAGGACGTAAACCCCCGCGAGCAGATCGAGCAGGCCGAGGTCGCGCTCTACAAGGTGTCGGAGGGCGAGGGGGAGACCGGATCGGTCAAGAGCTTCGCCACGGCCACCACCATGGCGGTCCAGATCGCGGAGCGCGCGCTCAACAGCGGCGGGCATGTGTCGGGCATCACCACCGGCATCAACAGCCTGAACGAGAAGATCGGCGGCATGCACAATTCGGACCTGATGATCCTTGCGGGTCGTCCGGGCATGGGCAAGACGTCGCTGGCGACCAATATCGCCTATAATGCGGCCTCGCGCTGGCTGCGCGACAATGCCGACGGCATTCCGCCGGAAAAGAATATGGGCGCGAAGACAGCTTTCTTCAGCCTGGAAATGTCCGCCGACCAGCTTGCCACCCGCGTGCTGGCCGAACAGTCGGGCATCAGCGGCGAAGCGCTGCGCATGGGCAAGATCAGCCGCGCCGATTTCCAGAACCTCTCCCGCGCTGCGCGGGAGTTGCAGGAATTGCCGCTGTTCATCGACGATACGCCCGGCCTGACCATCGCCGCGCTGCGCACCCGCGCCCGCCGGTTGAAGCGGCGGCATGACATCGGCTTCGTCGTGGTCGACTATCTCCAACTGCTCCAGGGCACCGGAAAGGGCGACAATCGCGTCAACGAGATTTCGGAGATTTCCCGGGGCCTGAAGACGCTGGCGAAGGAATTGAATTGCCCGGTTCTGGCGCTGTCCCAGCTCAGCCGCGCCGTCGAACAGCGCGAGGACAAGCGGCCCCAGCTATCGGACCTTCGCGAGTCCGGCTCCATCGAGCAGGACGCCGACATGGTCTGGTTCGTCTTCCGCGAGGATTATTATGTCGCCGCGAAGGAGCCGGGGAACAAGGAAAGCCCCGAACATCTGGAATGGGCGCAGGAGATGGAGCGCATCTACGGCCTGGCCGAGATCATCGTCGCCAAGCAGCGCCATGGTTCGACCGGGCGCATCCGCATGAAGTTCGACGCGAAGATCACCCGCTTCTCCGACCTGGCGGAGGGCAGCTATATGGAGGATTACGAGTAGAGACATGCGTGTTCCTGCGCAGGCAGGAGTCCAGTCCGGACGTTCCACCTGGGTTCCTGTCTGCGCAGGGGCATGGTTCAGCCCGAAACAAACGCCTGGAACACCAGCGCCAGCCCCACCATGCTGACGAGATAGGCGATGGTCCGCACCATGGGCACGCCCATGCCGTAAAGCGGCAGGTAAACCGCCCGCGCCCCCAGCCAGAGCCACCCGCCAAGCGCCGTCGTCCCGCTGGTCTTCCCGGCGATCACCACGCCCAGGAGTACGATGATCGCGATCGGATAGGTTTCCAGGAAATTCGCCTGCGCCCGCACCAGCCGCCCGCCGACGGGATCGAGCGGCGGCAATTCCTCGTCCCGCGCCCCCATGTTCCATTTGGCGCCATATTGGCGCGTCTTGATGTGCGCCGCCGCGAAGATGTGGACCAGCAGCAGCACGCAACTCCACGCCAATATCTTCAGCTCGACCGCCATGTCTCGTCCCTCCGCTCAGTCTGTCATGACCGGCGACCATATCGCGCCCGCTTGGCCCGCGCCATAAGTCTCGATTGCCGTCGGCAGCGGATTGGCTGCCGGCGCCCATCGTCGGATCTCAGGTCAATCGCGCATGCGCATTGCGGATATGGGGTGTCTGCTGAATCAGGTAGCGGCTGAACTGAACGGCGAAAGGCGCCGATAGCCGATAGGCGACATCGCCATCGCCGGTCCTGTATTGCTGCACCACATGCCGGTCGATCAGGCGCCGCAGGATGTAGCGGCTGGTTTCGATCGACTCATCGGCAAATTCGATGACCCGCTCCATCGACGTTTCGGTGCCATTCTCGCCGTCGATGAAAAGCCCGATGCTGATCCAGAAGGGCCCGTCCCCGTCCAGGAAATCGTCAAGATACTGTCGGCGCGCCCGGACGAGGGTTAGCAGCAATTCCGCGCTGACCAGCGCATCTTGCTCACCGATCGGGCGAGCCTTGCTTCCCGAACCGGCAGGGGGGGCGGACCCCCCCTTTTTTTCGATGAATGACATAGGCACTCTCTTTCGAAGCGGGAAGATTCGGAAGAGCGCAAGGTTCCACGAGTCGAGATATTCTCGACGCAGCCGCCCTTTCGGTCAGAACACCGGCTGGTTGGCCGGATCGTCCGGATCGGCGGCGGGGGAGGGGATCGGCGTCACCGGCGAGTGGATGCCGCATTCCACCTTGTCCCATCCGCGCCAGCGCCCGGCGCGGGGGTCTTCGCCCGGCAGCACCTTGGACGTGCAGGGTTCGCAGCCGATGGAGAGATAGCCCTGCGCCTCCAGCGGGTGGCGCGGCAGCTTCTCCGCCTCGAACCAGGCCTCCAGGTCGTCCTTCGTCCAGTCGCCCAGCGGGTTGATCTTCAACCGGCCGTCCTCGACCTCGAAACGGGGCAGGTTCTGGCGCGTCACCGACTGGAACGCCTTGCGCCCGGAAATCCAGGCGTCCAGCCCTTCCTTGGCGCGGTTCATCGGCTCGACCTTGCGGATTTCGCAGCAGCCGTCGGGATCGTAGGACCAGCGCAGGCCGGTCTCGTCCTTCGCCGCCAGCACTTCGGCATGGGGCGTGACGGCGCGGCTGTCGGTGAAGCCCAGCGTCCGGATCAGCGTTTCGCGATAATCCAGCGTTTCGCGAAACATCTTGAGCGTGTCCACGAAGATCACCGGCACGTTCTTGTCGGCCTTCGCCACCAGATCGAGCAGCACCGCGCTTTCCGTGCCGAAGGAGGAGACGACGGCGACATTGCCCGCCAGCCCCTCGGCAAAGACGGTCTTGAGCATGGAGAGCGTGTCGACGCCCTCGAAGCGGGCGTTGAGCGCATCCGCATCCGCCTGGGTGAAGGCGGGGCGGGCGTCGATCACGTCAAGCTGGCGGGCAGGTTCAGCCATTTGCATTCTCCGGGTGCCGTTTCGCCCAGACCGGGCGGCGGCCGTCGATCGTCTTCTGATAGACGTCCTCATAACGATGGAGCGCGCGCTCCACGGCGGCATCGTCCAGCGCCTTGTCGGGCCGGAAGCTGTCGAAGCCGCAGCGGCGCATCGCGACGATCTGGTCCACCAGCACATCGCCCACGGCGCGCAGTTCGCCCCGATAGCCGGCCTCGCGCAATATCCGCGCCGCCGAATAGCCGCGCCCGTCGCCGAAAGCGGGGAAGTTCACCTCCACCAGCGACAGCCTGTCCAGATAGGGCAGCAATTCGCGGGCATCCTCGCCCGCTTCGATCCGGACGGCGGTCGAATTGGACTGGCCGGTGAAGGATTCGACCGTCACGGCCGGTTCCTGGCCGCCATCGCCTTCGCGGAAGGACAGGAACTCAACCATAGATCGCCTCCTTGAAGGGCCTCATGCCAAGACGGCGATAGGTGTCGAGGAAGCGTTCGCCTTCCTCCCGCTGTTCGAGATAGAGGTTGGTGACCTTCTCGATCGCGTCGACCACGCCGTCCTCCGAAAAGCCGGGGCCGGTGATCTGGCCGACGCTGGCGTCCTCCGCGCCTGACCCGCCGAGCGAAAGCTGGAAATTCTCCACGCCCTTCCGGTCCACGCCCAGCACGCCGATATGGCCGGCATGATGATGGCCGCAGGCATTGATGCAGCCGGAAATCTTGACCTTCAGCTCGCCCAGTTCCTTCTGCCGGTCCGCCGCGGCGAACCGTTCCGACAGCTTCTGCGCCAGCGGGATGGAGCGGGCATTGGCGAGGCTGCAATAATCCAGGCCAGGGCAGGCGATGATGTCGGTGATCAGGTCCAGATTGGCCTCGGCAAGGCCGGCCTCGTCCAGCTTCTGCCAGATGGCGTGGAGGTCCGCCTTCTTCACATGCGGCAGGACCAGGTTCTGCGCATGGGTGACGCGCAGTTCGTCGAGCGAATATTGCTCGGCCAGGTCCGCCACCAGCGCGATCTGCTCCGCGGAGGCGTCGCCCGGAATGCCGCCGCGCGGTTTCAGGCTGATGTTGACGATGGCATAGCCCGGCTGCTTGTGCGCCGCGACCTGACGGTCCACCCACAGGGCGAAGGCCGGATCGCTGCGGTCGATGCTGTCGCCCAGGCCCGTTTCATAGGCGGGGCCGGCGAAATAGGCGCGGATGCGGTCCAGTTCCTCGGTCGGCGGGTTGAGGCCCAGCGTCCGCATATGGGCGAACTCCTCCTCGACCTGCCGCCTATATTCCTCGACGCCCAGTTCATGGACCAGGATCTTGATCCGCGCCTTGTACTTGTTGTCGCGCCGGCCATAGCGATTATAGACGCGCAGGCACGCCTCCAGATAAGAGACGATCTCATCTTCGGGCACGAAGTCCCTGATAAGCGGCGCAACCATGGGCGTGCGCCCCATGCCGCCGCCGGCATAGACCTCCGCGCCTATCCGGCCGTCGCGCGACACCAGCTTGAGGCCGATGTCGTGCAGGCGCATGGCGGAGCGGTCCTCCTCGCTCGCGATCACGGCGATCTTGAACTTGCGCGGCAGATAGGTGAATTCGGGATGGAAGGTCGACCATTGGCGCAGCAGTTCCGCCCAGGGACGCGGGTCGGCCACTTCGTCCGCCGAAACCCCGGCATATTGGTCGGAAGAGATGTTGCGGATGCAATTGCCGCTGGTCTGAATGGCATGCATCTCGACCGTTGCCAGTTCGGCAAGGATGTCCGGCGCGTCGGCCAGCTTGATCCAGTTATATTGCAGGTTCTGCCGCGTGGTGAAGTGGCCGTAGCCCCGGTCATATTTCGCCGCGATCTCGCCCAGCTTGCGCATCTGCCGGGCGCTCAGCGTGCCATAGGGAATGGCGACGCGCAGCATATAGGCGTGCAGCTGAAGATAGAGGCCGTTCATCAGCCGCAGCGGCTTGAACTGGTCCTCCGTCAACTGCCCGGCCAGACGGCGCTGGGTCTGGTCGCGAAATTCCTCGACGCGGGCGTCGACAATGGACTGGTCGTAGCTGTCGTAACGATACATGGTTCAGATCACCCAGTTGCCGGCATCGGCGTCATTCGGTTTCAGCGTCAGGTCGGGGCGCACCGTCGGTCCCAGGGCGCGGATGCGGTCCTTGATATGCGCGGGGCGCACGCCGTCTTCGGTCACGGTCGCATCGATCACATAGGCGCCCACGACCCGCAGCGCGGCTTCCTCCGCCCGGGCCAGATCCTCGCCCTTGTCGCCCACGTCGACGGAATCGCCGACCTGCCGCGACCAGCCGTCGCCCGCCCACCAGATCACGTCCCCGGTGCCAAGGTCATTGCCGGTCAAAATCTTCACTTTTCAGTCTCCGCCCCAAATGTCTCCCGCGCGGCCCAGCCGGCCAGCACATCCTGCGCCAGCGCATAGGCCGCCACCTCCCCAACCACAATCAGGGCGGGGCTTTTCACTTTTTCCCGCGCCACCATCTCGCCCAGATCGGCAAGCAAGGTGCGCAGCGTCCGCATGTCGGCGCGCGTGCCGTTTTCCAGAACGGCGACGGGAATGGCTGGGGACACGCCGTCCGCGATCAGCTTGTCGGCGATGTCCGCCGCCGTCGCCACGCCCATGTAGATGACCAGCGTGCGCCCCGCGCCAGCCAGCCCGGACCAGTCCTGATCGGTCAGCCCCTTGCATTGCCCGGCGACGAAGCTGACCGCGCTTGCCGCGTCGCGATGGGTGAGGGGCAGTTGCGCCTGCGCCGCGCAGCCGATGGCGGCGCTGATGCCCGGCACGATTTCCACCGGCACTCCGGCGGCGCGGCACGCCTCCATCTCCTCGCCGCCGCGGCCGAAGATGAAGGGATCGCCGCCCTTCAGCCGCACGACCCTGCGCCCGGCGAGCGCCAGTTCGACCAACAGGGCATTGATCCCATGCTGCGGCACCGAATGGCGGCTGCGCCGCTTGGCGACGGAAATCAGTTCGGCATGGGGGGAGGCGAGCGCCAATATGTCCGCCGAAACCAGCCCGTCATGCACGATCACCTCCGCCTCGCCGATCAGCCGCGCGGCGCGCAGCGTCAGCAGTTCCGGATCGCCCGGACCCGCGCCGACAAGGGTGACAGTGGCAGGTGGAATTTCAGCCATGCTGGGCAGATGGCGAAAACCGACCCCGGTTTCAATTCAGAATGCGTTGGCCGGGACGAAGGAAAATTTGGGGAGGATCGATTTGATCCGTCGCGCTGCCGCCCGGTGGCTCAATCCCCCATCGCGCTCGTGTCGATGTCCTTAAGGCCGATGCCGATGGACGCGCGCGGCTGCTCGATCTCCACCGACGCGACCGGATAGGCGCAATAGTCCGCCGCATAATAGGCGCTGGGCCGATGATTGCCGGAAATGCCCACTCCGCCGAAGGGCGCGGAGGAGGAGGCTCCGTTGGTCGGCCGGTTCCAGTTGACGATGCCCGCCCGGATATTGGCCCAGAACTGGTTATATTGCTCCGGCGATCCGCCTATCAGAGCGGCGGACAGGCCGTAGCGGGTGTTGTTCGCCTCCCGGATCGCGGATTCGAAATCCGGCACCCGGACGACCTGCAACAAGGGGCCGAACAGTTCGACATCGGGCCGCTCCGCCATGGCGGTCACGTCGATGATCGCCGGCGTCACGAAGGGCAGCCCCTTGGTCGTGCGGACCATATGCTTGATCGGCTTGCCGCCGTTGCTCATCAGATAGAGGAAACTCTCAGTCAGGTGATCCGCCGCCTGGTTGTCGATCACCGGACCCATATAGGGCGCGGGGTCGGCATGGGGATGATCGACGATCAGCCGGTCGGCCAGCCTCTTGACCTCCCCGACCAGCGTGTCGGCCAGTTCCTCCTTGACGATCAGCCGGCTCGCCGCGGTGCAGCGCTGTCCGCTCGACAGGAAGGCCGACTGCACGATCAGCGTCGCCGCGCTGGCGATGTCGGCGGTGTCCCAGGCGACGATCGGGTTGTTCCCGCCCATTTCCAGCGCCAATATCTTGCCGGGATTGGCCGCGAATTGCCGGTTGATCGCGATGCCGGTCTGCGCCGACCCGGTGAAGAGGACGCCCCCCACATCGGGATGGGCGGCCAGCGCCTTGCCCTCGTCCGGCCCGCCCAGCACCAGCCGCACGGCATCCTCCGGCACGCCCGCCTCATGGTAGCAGCGCACCAGCATCTCGCCCACGGCGGGCGTTTTTTCCGACGGCTTGAAGAGGACGGCGTTGCCGGCCAGCAGGGCAGGGACGATATGCCCGTTGGGCAGGTGCGCCGGGAAATTATATGGCCCCAGCACCGCCATGACGCCATGCGGCTTGTGCCGCACGGACTGGCGCGCGCCCATCGCCGCCTCCAGCCGCCTCTGTCCGGTGCGTTCGGAAAAGGCGGCGACGGAAATGTCGACCTTGTTCATCACCGCCGTCACTTCGGTCCGCGCATCCCACAGCGGCTTGCCGGTTTCGCGGGCGATCAGGTCGGCCAGCGCCTCCTCATTGGCGCGCACCACATTGACGAAGCGGCGCAGCGTTTCGATGCGGTAGGCGATGGGCTGGGCGGCCCATTTCGGCCAGGCGGCACGGGCCAGGGCGACCTCCGCTTCCACATCGCTGGCGGTCCCCTGCCACAAAAGCGCGCCAGTGGCGGGTTCGAACGAAGTCAGCGCGGCGGACATGGTGCCGATATGGCAATTAATTCCGCTTTAGGGAAGGGCCTGGCTCCCGGCGAGGCATCGGCTCAGGGCAGGTCCGGGGCGTCGCCCATCGCTTCGCCCATGCGGCGGACCGCCGTCACCTTCGCATGCAGCGGCGCCCAGTCGTCATCCCGGTCGATGGCGCTCCAGATCGCCTCCACCTCATCGATATGCATGGAGCAGGGCAGCGGATCGGCCCAATAGCCATGATCCATCGGCCCGCTCGCCTCGAACCCGGCGATCGCCTCGCGGAAACCGGCCCATTCCTCCCCGGCATAGGGCGCGCCGTCGCGGGGGTCGCCGCCCCGCCAGTCCTGGAAGAAGCGATCGATCGGCCGCTGGGTGGCGACCATGCCCCGAACCGCCGCCTCGACCATGGCGGCGGCATCGTCCGTCGGCACGACTCCCAGGCGCCAGCAGAAGCGGCGCGCCATCGCCTCGCCATAAAGCGCTGGAAAACGCTCCAACTGCGCGATCAGCGGTTCGGCCTCCGTCAAGGGACGCAACGACACGGCAAGCTGCGCCACGTCCCAATGGATCGCCTCCGCCTGCCGTCCGAAGGCGTAGAGCCCGGCATGGTCGAAATAGGCGGCGGTGAACCCCGGTTCCCAAAGCGGCGCGAACCGCCACGGCCCATAGTCGAAGCTCTCGCCCGTCACATTGATGTTGTCGCTGTTGAGCACGCCATGGACGAAGCCCGCCACCATATAGCTCGCCGCCAGATCGGCCGTGCGTTCAACCACCCGGCCCAGCAGTTGCGCGGGAGGATTGTCGCCCGGCTCCTCGCCGTAGAGCTTCGTCAGCGCATAGTCGACCAGCCGCTCCAGCAGCGCCTTGTCGTCGAAATAGGCGGCGCGCTGGAAGGAGCCGATGCGGATATGCGAGTGGCTGAGCCGCACCATCACCGCCGCGCGGGTGGGGGAGGGTTCGTCATTGCGCTCCAGCGCCTCGCCCGTTTCGACGATGGAAAAGGTCTTGGAGCTGTTGACGCCCAGCGCCTCGAGCATCTCCGTCGCCAAAATCTCCCGCACGCCGCCCTTCAGCGTCAGCCTGCCGTCGCCGAAGCGGCTATAGGGCGTCCGGCCCGAACCCTTGGTGCCCAAATCCAGCAGCCGGCCGGCGCCGTCCCGAAGCTGCGTGAACAGGAAACCGCGGCCGTCCCCGATGTCGGGATTGTACACGCGGAACTGATGCCCATGATAGCGCAGCGCCAGCGGCTGGGGCAGCGATCCCTCCAGCGGCTGGAACCGGCCGAAATGCGCCAGCCATTGCTCATCGCTCAGGTCGCTGAGGCCCACCGCTTTCGCCCAGCGGTCATTGCGGAACCGCAGGACGGTCCGGGGAAAGTCCGCCGCCGCGACGGGATCGGCAAAATCGGGCTGCAGCGCGGCGATTTCGTTCGCGGGGCTGAATTTGGCGGGTTGCAGGGCAGGGCGCATGCGGCGATATGGGGGATGCAGGGTGGAAGGATCAAGCAGCTTGAGCAGCCATAGCGACGGATACTGGTGGTCCCCCGACGGGCTGAGGCTCCATTATCGCGATTATGCTGGCGGCGACGATGGCCGTCCGCCCCTGCTCTGCCTGCCGGGCCTCACTCGCAACGCCCGCGATTTCGAACCGCTGGCGGCGCGCCTCGCGGGGCCATGGCGCCTCATCTGTCCCGACATGCGCGGTCGCGCCGAAAGCGCGCAGGCGAAGGACCCGATGACCTATGTCCCGCTCACCTATCTGCAGGACATCGGCCGCCTGCTGGCGGACCTGGCCATCACCCGCTTCGTCGCCATCGGCACGTCGCTGGGCGGCATCATCACCATGCTGATCGCGGCGACCCATCGCGAATGGCTGGCGGGCGCGCTGCTCAACGATGTCGGGCCGACGCTGGAGGAGGCCGGCCTTGCGCGCATCCGCACCTATGTCGGCATCGGCCAGTCGCATCCAAGCTGGGTCCATGCCGCCCGCGCCCTGGAGGAATCGAACCGGGACATCTATCCCGGCTATGGCCTCGACCAATGGCTGGCCATGGCCAAGCGCCTCTACCGCCTCAACAGCGCGGGTCGGATCGTGCTGGACTATGACATGCGCATAGCCGAACCCTTGCGGGTCGCGGGCAGCGAGGCGAGCGTCGACATGTGGCCGGTCATGCAGGCCTTTCGCGGCATTCCGACGCTGGTGCTGCGGGGCGAGCGTTCCGACCTGCTCTCCGCCGCCACCGCCGCCCGCATGGTGGCGGAAATCGGCCCCGGCGCGGAATGCGCGACCATTTCCAATGTCGGTCACGCCCCCGTCCTGGACGAGCCGGAATCCGTCGTCGCCATCGACCGGCTGCTGGCGCGGGTGCTGAATGGCTGAAGCGGCTTGAGCGGCATGGACCGTTTCGCCGCGCGCCGGCCTCGGCAGATCGATGGCCCGCCCCGGCTGCTGCATGTCCACGGCAGCTTTTCACTGGGCGGCAAGGAGGCGCGGGCCGTGCGCCTGATGAACCTCTGGGGCGACCGCGCCCGTCACAGCATCGTCAGCGCCGCGCCCCAACTGATGAGCGCGCGCGACGCCATCGACCCCGCCACGCCGGTCGACTTTCCCGAATCCCCTCCGCTCGCCGGCAGGCCGGGCCTTGGGCGCTTCAGGGCGATCGCGGCCTTCCTGGCGGATTACGACCTTGTCCTCAGCTATAATTGGGGCGCGATGGACGCGGTGATGGCGCGGCGCATCCATGGCGGGCCGCCGCTGATCCATCATGAGGACGGCTTCAACGCGGATGAGGCGGGCGGCCTCAAGCCGCAGCGCAACCTCTATCGCCGCCTGGCGCTCCAGCGCGCGCATGCGCTGGTCGTCCCGTCCGTCCGGCTTGAAGGCATCGCCCGCGACATGTGGCGTCAGCCGCCGCGGAAGGTCCATCTGATCCGCAACGGCATCGACACGGCGCGCTATGGGCAGCCGCCCTTGCCCGACGCCATTCCCGCCCTCGACCGCGCGCCCGGCAAGCTGCTGGTCGGCACCGTGGCGGGCCTGCGTCCGGTCAAGAATATCCGCCGCCTCGTCCGCGCCGTCGCGCCGCATCGCGAGCGGCTCCAGCTGGTGGTGGTGGGGGAGGGGCCGGAGCGCGACGCCATAGCGGCGGAAGCCAGGGATCACGGACTGGCCGACATCTGCATGGCCGGATTCCTGCCGGAACCCTGGCGCTTCATGGGCCTGTTCGACATCTTCGCTTTGTCTTCCGACAGCGAGCAGTTCCCGATCTCGCTGGTGGAGGGGATGGCGGCGGGCCTGCCCGTCGCATCGACCGACGTGGGCGACGTCGCCGCCATGGTCGCGCCCGAAAACCGGCCGTTCATCGTCCCGGACGAGGCGGCCCTGTCGGCCGCGCTCGGCACGCTGGCCGGCGACCCGGACCTGCGGCAACGGCTTGGCGAGGCGAATCGTCACCGCGCCGGGCGCGATTTCACCGAAGCCGCGATGGTGGACGCCTATGCCGCGCTTTACGGGCAGGCACTATCCAGTCCCCATATTTTGCGGTAGGGCGCGCCCAAATATTCGTCATCCGACCGCAAAGCTGCTATAGGGCGGCCTTCATGTGGTTGGGGGCCACGGAATTTTTTGCGTGGGAGATTGCGTTGTTCAAGGGGTTGAAGCCCATCGTTTACGGCGGCCGGGAAGTCTGGCCATTGGTCGAAGGCGGCAAGGGGGTGGCCGTTTCCAACCATGCCAGTTCCGGCGCCTGGGCGGCGGCCGGCGGCATCGGCACGGTGTCGGCGGTCAATGCGGACAGCTATGACAGCTTCGGCAACGTCATTCCCCAGGTCTATCATGGCCGCACCCGTCGCGACCGGCATGAGGAACTGATCGCCTATGCCATAGACGGCGCGGTCGAGCAGGTGAAGCGCGCCTTCGAAATCGCGGGCGGCAAGGGCGCGATCAACATCAACGTGCTCTGGGAAATGGGCGGCGCGCAGCGCGTCCTGCACGGCGTCCTGGAAAAGACGAAGGGAATGGTCGCGGGCGTCACCTGCGGCGCGGGCATGCCCTACAAGCTGTCGGAGATCGCCGCCTCCTACGGCGTCAACTATCTGCCCATCGTCAGTTCCGGCCGCGCCTTCCGCGCCCTGTGGAAGCGCGCCTATTCCAAGGCGTCGGAATGGCTCGCCGCCGTGGTCTATGAGGACCCGTGGCTGGCGGGCGGGCATAACGGCCTGTCCAACGCCGAAGACCCGAAGGCGCCGCAGGATCCCTATCCCCGCGTCCGCGACCTGCGCGCCACCATGCGGGAAGGCGGCATTTCCGACGATGTGCCCATCGTCATGGCGGGCGGCGTCTGGGCGCTCAAGGACTGGAACGACTGGATCGACAATCCCGAACTGGGCGCGATCATGTTCCAGTTCGGCACCCGTCCGCTGCTGACGCAGGAAAGCCCGATCCCGCAGCTCTGGAAAGAGCGGCTGATGCAGTTGGAGCCGGGCGACGTGCTGTTGCACCGCTTCTCGCCGACCGGCTTCTACAGTTCGGCGGTCCGCAATCCCTTCCTGCGCCAGCTTGAGGCGCGCTCCGAACGGCAGATTCCCTTCAGCACCGAACAGGCGGGCGACCATACGCACCAGCTCGACGCGGGCGTGAAGGGCAAGAATTTCTGGGTGACGCGGGGCGACCTGCTGCGCGCCCGCGAATGGGTGGGGCAGGGCTTCACCTCCGCGCTCAAGACGCCCGACAATACGCTGGTGTTCGTGACCGAGGAGGAAAAGGCCGAAATCCGCAAGGACCAGACCGACTGCATGGGCTGCCTCAGCCAATGCGCCTTCTCAAGCTGGATGGACAGCGAGACCAACTCGACCGGGCGCCTGGCCGACCCGCGCAGCTTCTGCATCCAGAAGTCCTTGCAGGAGGCGGTGCATGGCGGCGATCTCGACAAGAATCTGCTGTTCGCGGGCCATGGCGCCTATAAGTTCAAGCAGGATCCCTTCTACTCCAACGGGTTCGTGCCGACCGTGAAGCAGCTCGTCGATCGCATCCTGACCGGCGACTGATGGCGGATATTCAGGGACTGGCGGTGCTGCATTACGACACGCCGCATTTCGATGTCGTGCGACCGGGGCAGTTCGTGCTCTGCGCGGTTTCGGGTGCGCGTATCGATCTGGAAGACCTCAAATATTGGAGCGCGGAGTTTCAGGAGGCTTATCGGGGGCCGGAGGAAGCGACCCGTTCCTTCCTGGAACATCGCGGCGCCGGCTTTCGCTAACGGCTTGAATATAGATTGATTTGCGAGGACTGCCGGGATGAAGCGGCACTTCTTGCCGCACTGCGCCCTAATGATGTTCAAGACCCCATATTTTCGGTTCGGCGCTTTTATGGATCGGTCGGGCGCAGTTATTCTATTCCTTTCTCCGCGCTGATGGTTTATCCTTCATAAACGAGGCGACGAAGATCGCTCGACCAAGGAAGGATGCAAGCGATGTCGCGGATCGACATTTTCGGTGATCGTCTCTGTGTTGTGACGAGCCTGCTGATCATGGGCTGGTTCCTCTACAATGTGGTGTTCTGACAGGCGCGTCTCACCCTTGTTCTCTAATGACGGAACTCGGGCCGGCTGTGCCGCGAAACCTGCGGTCTGCACGACTTAAGCAAAGCTATCTTCCATCTCTCTACAAATGCAGTAGATATATTGCCGAGCGCAACGCTCCGCGGCTTTTGAAGGATGTCAGCTTGCTCCGCGTCACCAACGGCTAAAGCGCACGGTACTGAAGCGACGACGCAAGGTTTCGTGTTCCTCCTCGACAGGAGAAGACGATGACCCGCAATGCCATTCGTTCCCGCCGCCAACGCCGATTCGGCGCCAGCCCGCAAATCCACATTCCCCATTCCTCCTGGACCCGTCCCGAACGTCCATCCGAAAGCGGGACGCCGGTCAAGCCCGACGAGTTCTGGAGCCGCCTGGGGCTTTGAACCGGAGTGTTTCCGTGAAGTGGGATGAGGCTGGCCATCGTCCGCCTTCTCGCGCTGAACCGAATGCCGATTGGCGCTGGAGCGCGTTGGCTACTTCCCGTCACCCCGGGCCAAGCCCCGGGGCGACGAAAGGAGGAGTGGTGGGAAACCACCCAAATCACCCAGTCCTTCGAATGTCGAATTGCCCACCTGCCTGGAGCGATTTCCCAAGCAGGCGGAAAATCTGCATGCATGGTTTTCAGATCATTTCCTGCCCGCGCTGGCGAGATAGGCGATCAGATTGGCGCGATCCGCGGGATTGGGCAGGCCCGCGAACATCATCTTGTTGCCCGGCACGCTGGCGGACGGCTTGGTCAGGAAAGCGTCCAGCGACTTGGCGTCCCAGCGGATACTGGCTTTCTTCATCGCGGCGGAATAGGCGAAACCCGGAACCGCGCCGGATGGCCGGCCCACGATTCCCCCGAGCGACGGACCCAGACGGTTGACTCCCGGATCGACCGCATGACAGGCCATGCAGCGGGCGAAGACCGCCTTGCCCTTGGCGGCGTCGCCAGTCTGGGCAAGCGCGGGACTCGCGATCAGCATGGCAGCGGCGAGCGCGGCGAACCTCGAAATCATCGATTGTCCTCTTCCCTTGATGACCGGCTGGAATTCATGCCGGGGTGCGTAAATGGCGAATAGCAGCCTGAATCTGAACGTGAATTGAAGAGCGCGCCGGAAGGGCGCTCTATGGAGAGCGGCGGAAAGGCTGTTCGGCGCTCTGGGCCGGGGTGCTGCCCTCCCAGGTCCGCCGGACAGCCTTTCTCCCCATCGGCCGACAAACCCGGCGCCAATAAAAAAGCCGCCCGGTGAGGGGCGGCTTTCCTATTGTCGTTCCGAAAGGAAGCCTCAGGCTTCTTCGGCCGGAGCTTCTTCGGCTTCCACGGCGATTTCGCCGGGTTCCGCATTCGGATCGTAATCTTCGATGAAGCCGCTCTCGTCCTTTTCGAACAGGTCGGCCATCACGTCGACGCCCTGGCTCTGAAGCTCGGCTTCTTCCGGCGAGCGGGCGACGTTCACCGTGATGGTGACGGCGACTTCCGGGTGCAGCGCGACCTTGACGTCGAACACGCCCAGCGTCTTGATCGGGCGTTCCAGCACGACCATCGCCTTGGTGACGTTGGTGACGCCATCGGCGTGCAGCGCTTCCACCACGTCGCGGACGGCGACTGAACCGTAGAGATGGCCGGCGTTGGACGACTGGCGGATCAGGACGATCTGCTTGCCGTTGACGCCTTCGGCAGCCTTTTCGGCGTCCGAGCGGCGGGCGGCGTTGTCGGCCTCGATCTTGGCGCGGTTGGCTTCGAACACCTTTTTGTTGGCGGCGTTCGAACGCAGCGCCTTCTTGTTGGGCAGCAGGTAGTTACGCGCGTAACCGTCCTTCACGGTGACGACGTCGCCGATGGCGCCCAGCTTCTCGATCCGTTCGAGGAGAATGATTTCCATGGGTCTTACTCCCTCACTTCACGATGTAGGGCAGCAGGCCCAGGTGACGGGCGCGCTTGATGGCCTGGGCCAGTTCGCGCTGCTTCTTGGCGGACACCGCGGTGATGCGGCTGGGGACGATCTTGCCGCGCTCGGACACGAAGCCCTGGAGCAGACGGACGTCCTTGTAATCGATCTTCGGCGCATCCTTGGCGGCGAAGGGGCAGCTCTTGCGGCGGCGGAAAAACGGGCGTGCCATGTTTCAGATCTCCTTATTCGCCAGCCGGGGCTTCTTCGCGCTCGCGGCGCGGGCCGCGATCGCCACGCTCGCCGCGCGGACCGCGCTCGGCGCGTTCCTGCTTGCGCATCATGACCGACGGGCCGGTTTCCAGCTCATCGACCTTGATGGTCATGTAGCGGATGATGTCTTCGTTGATCTGGGTCTGGCGCTCCAGTTCCGCGACGACGCCGGCGGGGGCGTCGATGTTCAGCATCACATAGTGCGCCTTGCGGTTCTTGGCGATCTTGTAGGCCAGGCTGCGCAGGCCCCAGGTTTCCACCTTGGTCACCTTGCCCTGCATTTCCTCGACGATCTTGGTGGCGGTTTCCGCCAGGGCGTCCACCTGCGCCTGTGCCAGATCCTGGCGCGCAAGGAACACATGCTCGTAAAGAGCCATGGATATTGCCTCATCTGTTGGCCGATCGCTGACGCCCGCCCCATGCGAAACGCCCCTCCGGCTGTCGTCCATAAGCATTCGTTCGCAGGGCCGCGAGTCACCTCCGGCCAAGCGAAGCGGCGCCTATGGCGGAAATGCGGGGGAAAGGCAAGGAAGAGTTGAAAGGGTTTGAGCCAATCCCTCCTCCGTTCGGGCTGAGCCCTTCGACGGGCTCAGGACAGGCTTGTCGATGCCTTCCACTTCCTTCTATCCATGGAAAAGTAAGGAAAGCACTTCGACAAGCTCAGTGCGAACGGATGTGATTTCTGGGGGAGATGGTAATGGCGGTCGGTATCGCGGCGCTTTCGCTGATTTTGCTGATGGTCGCGGCCTATCGGGGGATGAGCGTCATCGTGATGGCGCCGTTGCTGGCGATGCTGGCGGTGTTCCTGACCGATCCGGCCGCGGTGCCGGCGGTCTTTTCCGGCCTGTTCATGGACAAGGTGGGGAGCTTCCTGAAACTCTATTTCCCGGTCTTCCTGCTGGGCGCTCTGTTCGGGAAGCTGATCGAGATTTCGGGCTTTTCGCGTGTCATCGTGACGGCTGTGATCGGGCTGGTGGGGGCGCAGAGGGCGATCCCGGCGATCATGCTGGTGACCGCGCTGCTGACCTATGGCGGGGTTTCGGTGTTCGTGGCGGTGTTCGCCGTCTATCCCTTCGCCGCCGAGATGTTCCGGCAGGGCGACATCCCCAAGCGGCTGGTGCCCGCGACCATCGGCCTGGGGGCGATCACCTTCACCATGGACGCGATGCCGGGGACGCCGCAGATCCAGAACATCATCCCCACCAGCTTCTTCGGCACGACCGCCTGGGCGGCGCCGGTGCTGGGGCTGATCGGATCGGCCTGCATCATGGGGCTGGGCCTTGCCTATCTGGGCTGGCGCCGGCGGGCGATGCGGGCGGCGGGGGAGGGCTATGGCGCGCCGGAGACGCTGGTGAACGAACCGGAGGCGGCGGACATGGGCGGGCGGGCCGTGCATCCGCTGGTCGCCCTGCTGCCGTTGCTGGTGGTGGGATTGGGCAATCTGGCGCTGACCATGCTGATCCCGCGCCTGGCTGCGGGGGAGGAGGTTAGCATGTCGCTGCCCGGCTTGACCGATCCGGTCGCGGTGAAGGTGGCGCAGGTCGCCGCGCTCTGGGCCGTGGAGGGCGCCTTGCTGCTGGGGATCGGGACGATCCTGCTCTTTGCCTTCCGCCCTGTGGCGCGGCGCTTCGCCGACGGGTCGAAGGCGGCGGTGGGCGGCGCCCTGCTGGCGGGGATGAATACGGCGGTCGAATATGGCTTCGGCGCGGTGATCGCGGCGCTGCCGGGTTTCCTGGTGGTGAAGGAGGCGCTGAGGGCCGTGCCCGATCCGTTGGTCAATGAGGCGATCACGGTGACGTCGCTTGCCGGGATCACGGGGTCTGCTTCGGGCGGGCTGTCGATAGCGCTGGCGGCTATGGCGGAGCAGTTCGCGGCGGCGGGGGACGCGGCGGGCATCCCGCGCGAGGTGCTGCATCGGGTGGCCTCCATGGCGAGCGGGGGCATGGACAGCCTGCCGCATAACGGGGCCATCATCACCCTGCTGGCGGTGACGGGGCTGACCCATCGGCAGGCCTATAAGGATATTTTCGCGCTGACCCTGATCAAGACCTTCACCGTGTTCGTGGTGATCGCGGTCTATTATCTGACGGGGTTGACATGAAAAACGCCCCGGAGCGTGGCTCCGGAGCGTTCCGGCCGGTGTGGCCGGCTTAGCGGATGGCGCCTGCGACGACCGCGCCGATGATGCCGCTGGTGATGGCGATCAGGACCGCGTCATTGCCGGAGCGGACCCAGCGGTAACCGCGCGGCGGGGCGTTCAGGCGATAGCCGCGATAATTGTTGATCACGCGATAGTTGGTCGCATAGCGTCGGTCGAATCGCTGCCCCTTGGCCCAGCGGCGATGATCGTCCTTGCGGACCACCGTGGTCCGGGTGACGGTGCGGCCGTGGGGGCCGTGCTTCACGACCTGGCGGACTTCACGCTGATGCGCGGCCTGCGCCTGCGAGGCGACCATCGGGCTGGCGGTCATGGCGGTGGCGGCCAGACCCATCAGAATCTTCTTGAACATGATCTTGCTCCTTCTTTCTTGCTCCGGCCGGCTCTCCCGGCGTTGAAGACAGAATTAGGAGCCATTTGTCGCAGGCCTGTGCCGACCATGCCCAAGGATTGTCGAAAATTGTAACAGAAGCGGAATTAGTCTGAATATCGGTTCAGAAAAGACCGTCTTTCAAGGGCTTGAATGAACTTTCGGTCCGCCGTCATTCGTGGCGCAGGGCGTCGATGGGGTTGAGCGCGGCGGCGCGTCGGGCCGGGAAATAGCCGAAGACCACCCCGATGGCGGCCGAAAAGAGGAAGGCGATCACATTCACCTTCACGTCGAAGATGAAGGGCACCTGCATCAGCGGCGCGATGGCGACCGACGCGACCAGCGCCAGGAACAGGCCGATCAGCCCGCCCAGGCAGGACAGCACGATGGCCTCGACCAGGAACTGCATCAGCACTTCGCGCGCGACCGCGCCGATGGCGAGGCGGATGCCGATCTCCCGCGTGCGCTCCGTCACCGAAACCAGCATGATGTTCATGATGCCGATGCCGCCGACCAGCAGGGAAATCGCCGCCACCGCCGCCACGATCTGCGTCAATATGGTGGTGGTGCCGGTCAGCGTGTCGCTGATCTGCTTGGTGTCGAAGACGTTGAAATTGTCCTCCGCGCCCGGCTTCACCTTGCGGCGTTCGCGCATCAGTTCCTCCAGGCTGGCCTGGACCGCGCTGGTGTCGTAGGCGTCGTCCACCGCGACCATGATCTGGCTGATGTCGCGGTCGCCGGTGAAGCGGCGCTGGACGAACTTGATCGGCATGACGACGACATCGTCCTGATCCCCGAATCCGCCCTGGCCCCGCGTGGCGAGCGCGCCGATCACCTGGCAGGATACGCCCTTGATGCGTATGCGCTTGCCGACCGGGTCATTGCTCTGGAACAGGTTGGTGCGCACCGTATTGCCGATGATGCAGACGGGTTTTCCCGCCTCCTCCTCCTCCGGCATGAAGAGGCGGCCGGTATCGGCCTTCCAGCTTTGCACCTCGAAATAGGCGGCGGTGGTGCCGTAGACGGTGGTGGACCAGTTGCTGCCTTCGTAAATGGCCGTGCCGCTGGATTGCACCATCGGCGCGACGGCGCGGACGCCGGTAAGCTGGTTCTCGATGGCGGTCAGGTCGGCGGGCTTGAAGTCGGGCGGGCGCGGACCGCCGCCGCCCCGGCCGAAACCCTGGCCGGGGCGGAGTTGCAGCACATTGGCGCCGAGCGAACTGATCTGCTCGCGTACGGCGGCGGTCGCGCCATTGCCCAGCGTGACCATGGTGACGACCGCCGCCACGCCGATGATGATGCCCAGCGTGGTGAGGAAGCTGCGCAGCTTGTGCCGGTTGATCGCCCGGAAGGCGAGGATGACGGTGGTGCCTAGCATCTTTCGCGCGCGCCTTCGTTCATTCCCGCCTTCGCGGGATTGACGGGGGAGGGTATCGCGATCACGCCGTCACCCCCTGCTCGACCCGCTCCACCAGCCCGTCCTTGAAATGCACGATGGTGCGCGCAAAGGCGGCCATGTCCGGCTCATGCGTGACCATCAGCACGGTGATGCCGCCATTGCGGTTGAGGTCGGTCAGCAGTTCCATGATCTCCACCGATCTTTCGGAATCGAGGTTGCCGGTCGGCTCGTCCGCCAGCAGCACGTCGGGCTGGGTCACGATGGCGCGGGCGATGGCGACGCGCTGCTGCTGCCCGCCGGACAGTTCGGCGGGCGTGTGGTCCCACCAGTCCTTCAGGCCGACCTTGTCCAGCGCGGCCATGCCGGCCTCATATCGGGTCTTCTTGTCCTCGCCGCGATAGAGCAGGGGCAACTCGACATTCTCCAGCGCCGTGGTGCGGGACAACAGGTTGAACCCCTGGAACACGAAGCCCAGATAGCGGCGGCGCAGCAGGGCGCGCTGGTCGCGGTCGAGCGTTTCGACATGCCGCCCCTTGAACAGGAACTCCCCGCCCGTGGGCACGTCGAGGCAGCCCAATATGTTCATCGTCGTCGACTTGCCGGAGCCGGAAGGCCCCATGACCGCCACGAAATCGCCCTGCGCGATGTCGAGGTCGATGCCCTTCAGCGCCTGAAAGGCGGTCGGGCCGGAGCCGTAGACCTTGGTGACGCCGCGCAGGGAGATGATCGGATCGGCCGCCATGCGCGTCAGCTTCCGCTCTGGCGGCCGGTGCGGACCGGCGCTGTTTCCGCCTTCCCGCCGCCCGAATTGCCGAGCTTGCCGACGGTCGCCGGGCTGCCGTCGGTGGAGCGGTCGCCTTCCGGCCTGCGGTTGCGGTCACGCGGTCCGCCGCCCCGCGAACCGCCATCGGCCTGGTCCTCCGCCGGAGCCTGCTGGCCGGCGGCAAGTTGCCCGGTGATGACGCGCATGCCGGGCTTGAGGCCGCCGCCGGTGATGACCGTGCGCGCGCCGTCGCTGGCGCCGACGGTCACCTGCACTGCCCTGGGATTGCCGTCCTCGCCCACGACGTAGACGGTCTGGCTGCTGCCGATGCCGAAGCTGACCTGCCGGTTCGCGCCGCCCCGGCGGAAACGGCGGGGGCCGGGGACGATCTGGCTGGTGATGCCGCCGCCCTGGTTGCCCGCGCTGGGCTTGAAGCGAAGCGCGCTGTTGGGGACGAGCAGCACGTCATGCAGTTCCTGCGTCACGATGTCGGCGGTCGCGGTCATGCCGGGGCGCAATATCTCGTCCTTGTTGTCCACCGACAGCACCGCCGTATAGGCGACGACGGTGCCCGTCGTGCTGCTGGCCGCGCTGCTGCCCGATGAGGAGGAGGAACTGGCGCTGGCGCTGTTGGAGCCGACATTGACCCGCGTCACTCGCGCCGGAAAGGTGCGGCCGGGGAAGGCGTCGACGGAGAAATTGGCGCTCTGGCCCTCCTTCACCTGTCCGACATCCGCCTCGTCGACCGAGACCTCCACCTCCATCTGGGTCAGGTCTTCGGCGATGGTGAAAAGGACCGGCGCGTTCAGCGAGGCGGCGACGGTCTGGCCCGGCTCTATGTCGCGGGACAGGACGACGCCGGTCACGGGCGAGACGATCTGGGCGATGGAAAGATTGGTCTGCGCCGTGGAAAGCTGCGCCTGGGAAACGCGAACCTGCGCCTGCGCCGAGCGGAGGTTGGCGAGGGCGGAGCTGTAGTCGGCGCGGGCGGCATCCAGTTCCGTCCTGGCGGGAACGCGCCCGCCGGAGAGCTTGAACACGTTGAGCTGGCGGTCGAGCGTCGCCTTGGCCAGCGCCGCCTGCGCCTCCGCCTGTGCAACGCCGGCCTGCGAGGAGGCAAGCTGCGCCCGGTTCTGGTTGATCGTGTCCACCAGCCGCCGGGTGTCGAGTTCGGCCAGCTTCTGCCCCCTGGTCACGCGGTCGTTCACATCGACATGGACCGCCGTGATCTTGCCCGACTGTTCTGAACCGACATCGACCTGGTTGATGGGCTTCAGATTGCCGGTGGCGGATACGGAGACGGTGAGGTCGCCCTTGCGCACTTCCCGCGTCGCGTAATTGGGTTTGTCGTCGCCCGAAAAGCAGCGGGCAAGCAGCAGGACGAGGATCAGCAGGGCGACGCCGACCGCGCCCCGGACCACCCATTTGCGCCACGGCCTTTCGGGCCGCGCCCCCAGAAAGTCGTTCAGGCCCTGATCGCTGGTCGCATCGTTAGTCATTGGGACGGTTTTCCATATTCTGCCAGCCGCCGCCCAGCGCATTATAGAGCTGGGCCAGGCCAAGGACTTCGTCGGATTGCGCGCCGGCAAGGCTGTTGCGCGCATTCAAAAGGCTGTTCTCGCTCTGGGAAAGCGTCTGGAAATCGATCAGGCCCGCCTGATACTGGCTGCGCGCCAGGATCGCGGCGTTGTTCGACGCTTCATAGGCGGTCGCGAACTCCGCCTTGCGGGCGCGGGCGCTCGACAGCGAAGCCATGGCATTCTCCACATCCTCCAGCGCGGACAGCACCGCCTGCTTGTAGGCGGCGAAGGCGGCGTCGGTCGCCGCCCGCTGCGAACGAACCTGCGAGGCGAGGCGTCCGCCGTCGAAGATGACCTGCGCCACATTGGCGAAGACGCCGCCGGTGACCAGGCTGAACAGGTCTTTGAAGCTGTTGGAGGTCGTGCCGATATTGCCGCTGATGCCCAATGAGGGATAAAGCTGCGCCTGCGCCACGCCGATGCGCGCCGTTGCGGCGGCCAGCGCCCGTTCGGCCGAGCGCACGTCCGGCCGCTGGCGCAGCGTGTCGGCGGG
>NZ_ATDO01000131.1:0-7457 GCF_000445085.1 Sphingobium sp. HDIP04
GGGATCGGGGCGGGGGTTTCAAGGCTTCGGGTCGCTTCGCCGGGCGCCTGGCCCGTCAGCACGGCGATGCGGTTGAGGCTGCCCCGAAGGCTCGCCTCAAGCTGGGGCACGGTTGCGTTGGTCTGCGCCAGTTGCGCCCGCGCCTGCTCCGCGTCCAGCGAGGAGACGAGGCCCGCCTGAAGCCGCCAGTTGGCGATGTTGTAATTGTCCTGCTGGATCGCCTGCGTCTCGCGCGCGATGCGCAACTGCCCCTGCGCCAGGCGCGCCTGCACATAGTTGGCGACGAGTTCGGAGACGATCGTCGCCCGCACATTGGCGAGGTCGTATCCGGAAGCGGCAAGATCGGCCCGCGCAGCCTCCGCCGAACGGGAAAGCTCGCCGAACAGGTCGACCTGCCAGCTTGCATTGGCGCCCACCGAATAGCTGCTCGACCAGTTGGAGCCGCCGCCGCCGATCGGATTGCCGCTGGGGTCCAGCCGGCCGCCCGCATCCCGGCTGCTGTAGTTGCGCCCGCCGCTGGCCGATCCGTTCGCCTGCGGCAGGAAGGCGGCCCTTGCCTGCCGCAGCGATTCCCGCGCCTGGCGAAGGCGCGCCTGCGCCTGCACGATGTCCAGATTATGGGCGATGGCCCGGTCGATGAGGCCGCTCAGCGCCGGATCGTCGAGCCGCGTCCACCAGGCGGCCAGTTCCGCCTCGTCCAGCGGAGCGCTGGCGCCCTGGCTATAGGCCGCCGGCACGCCGAGCGCTGCGGGGGCGGGGGCGCGATAATCGGGGCCGGCCGCGCAGCCCGACAGGACCAGCGCGGTTCCCGTGATCCATCCAAAGCGATATCGCACCTTTTCCTTATACTCCGTCATCGTTAAAGGCGGTCCTCCAACGAGAACTGCCGAAATGGGCCGGGCGCCTCAACGGCATTTGTGTCTCAAAGTGTAACGGCTTTGAAAAATTGCGCTTTTGCAGGGGCGCGCAGGTCAGAAGGTGGATGATGAGGGCATTTCTTTTTCCGGGGCAGGGCAGCCAGTCGGTGGGCATGGGCAAGGCGCTGGCCGACGCCAGCCCGGCCGCGAAGGAGCTGTTTCAGGAGGTCGACGACGCCCTGTCGCAGCATCTGTTCCGCATCATGGTGGAGGGGCCGGAAAGCGACCTGACCCTGACGGAGAACGCCCAGCCCGCGATCATGGCCAATGCGCTGGCGACCCTGCGCGTGATGCAGAGGGAGGGCGGCTTTTCTCTGGCGGAAAAGGGCGATTATGTCGCCGGGCACAGCCTTGGCGAATATAGCGCGCTCTGCGCGGCGGAGGCGTTCGACATCGGCACCACGGCGAAGCTGCTGAAGCTGCGCGGGCGGGCGATGCAGGCTGCCGTGCCGGTGGGCGAGGGCGCGATGGCGGCGCTGCTGGGCGCGGATATCGAGAAGGCTCAGGCACTGGCCGATGCCGCCGCCGAGGGCGAGGTGTGCACCGTCGCCAACGACAATGACCCGACCCAGGTGGTGATTTCCGGGCATCGCGGCGCCATCGAGCGCGCGGTGGCGCTGGTCAAGGACCATGGCATCAAGCGCGGCGTGCTGCTGCCGGTGTCGGCGCCCTTCCACTGCCCGCTGATGCAGCCCGCCGCCGAGGCGATGGAGGAAGCGCTGGGCAAGGCGGCGATCGGCACGCCGCTGCTGCCGGTCTATGCCAATGTGCTGGCCAGCGCGATCGCCGATCCGGAAGAGATCAAGTTGCGGCTGGTGGAGCAGGTGACGGGCCGGGTCCGCTGGCGCGAATCCGTCGCCGCCATGTGGGACGCGGGCGTGACCGAGTTCGTCGAATTGGGCGGCAAGGTGCTGGGACCGATGGTCAAGCGCATCGCGCCCGACGCCACCGTGCGCAGCATCGTGACGATGGACGATATAGAGGCCGCCCTGGGGACCCTGTGAGCGGCGGCATGAGCAGCGCTCCCGTCCTGACCAGCCGCGATGGGGCCGTGCTGACGGTCACGCTCGACATGCCGGACCGGCGCAATCCGATCTCCGATCCGGCGATGGTCGATGCGCTCTGCGCCGCGTTCGAGGAGGCGGAGCGGGATTTGTCGATCCGCGTCGCGATCCTGACCGGGGCAGGGAGCGCCTTTTCGTCGGGCGGCGACCTGAACGCGATGCGGCCCGACGCGGGCGGGCTGCGGGCTGCTTTGCCCGCGCAGACGCGGCGCAATTACCGGGCGGGAATCCAGCGGTTGCCGTTGCTGTTCCAGGCGCTTGAACTGCCGGTGATCGCGGCGGTCAATGGCCCCGCCATCGGCGCGGGCTGCGACCTGGCGTTGATGTGCGACGTCAGGATCGCGGCGCAATCAGCGAAATTCGCGGAATCTTTCGTGAAGCTGGGCATCATTTCGGGCGATGGCGGGGCTTGGTTGCTGCCGCGCATCGTCGGCTTTTCCAAGGCGACCGAACTGGCGCTGACGGGCGAGACCATCGACGCGCAGGAGGCGCTGCGCATCGGGCTGGTGAGCGAGGTGGTGCCGGACGCCGACCTGCTGGCGGCGGCGCGGGCCGTGGCGGACAGGATCGCCGCCAATCCGCCGCACGCGACGCGCATGACCAAGCGGCTGCTGCGCGCCGCGCAGACGGCGGAATTGAACCAGATCATGGAAATGGCGGGCGCGATGCAGGCGCTGGCCCATGCGACGGCGGATCATGACGAGGCGATAGACGCCTTTTTCGAGCGCCGGACGCCGAACTTCAAGGGAGATTAGAATGTTCGATCTGACAGGCATGACCGCGCTGGTGACGGGCGCTTCGGGGGGCATCGGCTCCGCCATCGCGAAGGCCCTCGCCGCGCAGGGCGCCACGCTCGCCCTTTCGGGCAGCAATGAGGAGAAGCTGAAGGCCTTTGCCGCGGAACTGGGCGGCGATCACAAGACGCTGGTCTGCAACCTGGGCGATCCGGCGGCGGTCGATGCGCTGGTGGGGCAGGCGGTCGAAGCGCTGGGCGGCAAGATCGACATCCTCGTCAACAATGCGGGCATCACCCGCGACAACCTGATCCTGCGCATGAAGGATGAGGAATGGTCGGACGTGATCTCGGTCAATCTTGAAGCGGCCTTCCGCCTTGCCCGCGCCGCCGCCAAGCCGATGATGAAGGCCCGTTTCGGCCGCATCATCTCCATCACCTCCGTCGTCGGCGTCACCGGCAATCCAGGACAGGCCAATTATGCGGCGTCGAAGGCGGGTATCATCGGCATGTCCAAGTCGCTGGGCCAGGAACTGGCGAGCCGGGGCATCACCGTGAACTGCGTCGCGCCGGGCTTCATCCGTTCGGCCATGACCGACGCGCTGAACGACGCGCAGAAAAGCGCGATCCTGACGAAGATCCCGGCGGGCGACCTGGGCGCGGGGGAGGACATCGGCGCGGCTGTGGTCTATCTCGCCAGCAAGGAAGCGGGTTACGTCACCGGCCAGACGCTGCACGTCAATGGCGGCATGGCGATGATCTGAAGGGGAAGGATCGGTCGATCCCAAAGTCCCACGCTGCGGCTTTATTCCATCGCGCCCGAAAATTTTGGGCATTTGCAAAGCCGCCGCCTTGTGCCATCGGGGCTGAAGAGTCGAACGCAGGTGGGGCGATGCCACCCGATTGTCTCTTGCCTCTTGCCTCTCGTTGGGCTTGCCTCTAGGGCATGCCTTAACAGATATTCAGAACCATCAACGATACCCAGTAAGAAGGACCACTCATGAGTGAGACCGCGGATCGCGTAAAGAAAATCGTCGTCGAGCATCTGGGCGTCGAAGCCGAAAAGGTGACCGAGGATGCGAGCTTCATCGACGATCTGGGCGCTGACAGCCTGGACATCGTCGAGCTGGTGATGGCGTTCGAGGAAGAATTCGGCGTCGAAATCCCCGACGACGCGGCGGAAAAGATCGCCACCGTCAAGGACGCCATCGATTATATCGACAGCAAGCAGTAAGGGCGTCCGGCGGCCTGCCTGAAAACGGGTGGCCGCCGCGTTTGAAAAAGGAAAAGGCTCCTCCTGTCCGGCGAAACCGGGTCTTGGGGAGCCTTTTGGTATCTGGCCCCCGTTCACAATCCCCTTTCGAAGGGTTAGATGGGCGGCGTTGAGCCAAAAAGATTTTTCGGAGCAAGCATATGCGTCGTGTTGTCGTAACCGGCCTTGGCATGGTCAGCCCGCTCGGCGGGGATGTGGAAACGACCTGGAAGAACATCATCGCGTCCAAGTCCGGCGCGGCGACGATCACGCGCTTCGACGCCAGCGAGTATAAATGCCGCATCGCCTGTGAAGTGAAGCCGGCGGATCATGAATATGGCTATGACCCCGGGCTGGACGTCGATCACAAGATCCAGCGGCAGGTCGACCCCTTCATCGTCTACGGCATTTCCGCCGCCAGCCAGGCGCTGCGCGACGCGGGCCTGGACGATATGAGCGAGGAGGAACGGCTGCGCGCCGGTTGCTCCATCGGTTCGGGCATCGGCGGCCTGCCGGGCATCGAAAGCGAATCGCTGGTGCTGGCGAACCGTGGGCCGGGCCGGGTCAGCCCGCATTTCGTCCATGGCCGCCTGATCAACCTGATCTCCGGCCAGGTTTCGATCAAATATGGCCTGATGGGCCCCAACCATGCCGTCGTCACCGCCTGCTCGACCGGCGCCCATTCCATCGGCGACGCCGCCCGCATGATCGCGCTGGACGATGCCGACGTGATGCTGGCGGGCGGCGCGGAAAGCGCGATCTGCCCCATCGGCATCGCCGGATTCGCGCAGGCGCGGGCGCTCTCGACCGCCTTCAACGACAGCCCGGAAAAGGCTTCGCGGCCCTATGACGTCAACCGCGACGGCTTCGTCATGGGCGAGGGCGCGGGCGTGGTCGTGCTGGAGGAATATGAGCGGGCCAAGGCGCGCGGCGCGAAAATCTATGCCGAAGTGGTCGGCTATGGCCTGTCGGGCGACGCCTATCACGTAACCGCTCCCCATCCGGAGGGCCATGGCGCCTATCGTTCGATGGAGATGGCGCTCAAGAAATCGGGCCTGGGCCTGGGCGACATCGACTATGTCAACGCGCACGGCACTTCGACGCCGCTGGGCGACGAGCTGGAGCTGGGCGCGGTGAAGCGGCTGTTCGGCGATCATCTGGGCACCATGTCGATGAGTTCGACCAAGTCGGCCATCGGCCACCTGCTGGGCGGCGCGGGCGCGGTGGAGAGCATCTTCTGCATCCTGGCGCTGCGCGACCAGATCGTGCCGCCGACGCTGAACCTCGACGAGCCGAGCGAAAGCTGCAAGGGCGTCGACCTGGTCCCGTATGTCGCCAAGGAACGCAAGGTGCGGGCCGTGCTGAACAACAGCTTCGGTTTCGGAGGCACCAACGCCTCCCTCATCATGAAGGCGGTCTGAGAAGGCTCCAATGCGGCGGCTTGGCTTTGGCATAGTGCTGATCGGCCTGGCCGTCGCGGCGTTCGTAGCGTTCCGCTTCGTCCATGGCTGGACCGAAAGCGGCCCGGCGATGAAGGATATCGCGCTGGTCGTGCCGGAAGGTTCGACCATCGCGGACGCCGCCATTCTCCTGAAACAAAAGGGGGCGGTGCGCTCGGCCGACGCCTTCCTCACGCGGGCCAAGGTCTTCGGCCGCGGCAAGTCGATCAAGGCGGGCGAATTCCTGATCCCCAAGGGCGCCAGCAATTCCGATATTTTCCGCATCCTCCAGGGCGGCAGGACGCTGACCCGGCTGATCACCATACCGGAAGGCATGCCCTCCATATCGGTGCATGAGCGGTTGATGGCGAATGAGGAACTGACCGGCGAGATTCCGGTGCCGGAGGAAGGCAGCGTGCTGCCCGACAGCTATGCCTTCGACAAGGGCGAAAGCCGGGCGGCGGTGCTGAAGCGGATGCAGGATGCCATGAGCAAGGCGCTCGCCAAGATGTGGGCGGAGCGGGCGCCGAACACGGTCGCGAAAACGCCCAGGGAAGCCATTATCCTTGCCAGCATCGTCGAAAAGGAAACGGCGGTGCCTTCGGAACGGCCGACCGTCGCGGGGGTTTACGGCAATCGCCTGAAGGCGCGCATGATGTTGCAGGCCGACCCAACGATCATCTATCCGATCACCAAGGGCAAGCCCCTGGGCCGACGGATCAGGAAATCCGAAATCGCGGCGGTCAACGACTATAACACCTATGCGATGATCGGCCTGCCCAAGGGACCGATCGCCAATCCGGGCCGCCTGTCGATCCTGGCGGTGCTGCACCCGGCGGAAACGAAGGCGCTCTACTTCGTCGCGGACGGGAAGGGCGGCCATATATTCGCGGACACGCTGCAAGAGCATAATGACAATGTGCGCAAATGGTTCGCAATCCGGCGGGCGAGGGGGGAGCTTTGAAGTGAGCGGACCGATGGCGCGCTTGGGTGGGGAGCGGACGTTCCCCTATTCGTCACCCCGGACTTGATCCGGGGTCCCGCTTTCTTTCTGAGTCCGGCCCAGCCCAAGGCAGCGGGACCCCGGATCAAGTCCGGGGTGACGGTAGGGCAATGTCAGCTATTGGCCATAGCCCGCCGCCGCCAATCGCCGGCCCTACTGCCCAAACCCCGACTCGCGCGCCAATGCCACTGCTTCCCGTGCGGCGGCGAGCAATGCGCCGCTTTTCGCCTCGCACTCCCGCTGTTCATATTCCGTGGTCGAATCCGCGACGATGCCGGCCCCTGCCTGCACATGCATCACGCCGTCCTTGAGCACGGCGGTGCGCAGCACGATGCAGCTATCCATATTGCCGTCCGGCCCGAAATAGCCGACGCCCCCGGCATAGGCCCCCCGCGTTTCCGGCTCCAGTTCCGCGATGATCTCGCAGGCGCGCACCTTGGGCGCTCCCGATACGGTCCCTGCCGGAAAGCCCGCGAACAAGGCGTCGAGCGCGTCCTTGTCGGGAGCCAGCCGTCCCACCACGTTCGACACGATATGCATCACATGGCTGTAGAATTCGACGCTATAGCTGTCCGTCACGGTCACGCTGCCGGCCGTCGCTACCCGTCCCACATCGTTGCGCCCCAGGTCGAGCAGCATCAGATGCTCTGCCCGTTCCTTGGGATCGGC
The DNA here is from genome assembly GCF_000445085.1 of Sphingobium sp. HDIP04. Classification (NCBI taxonomy): domain Bacteria; kingdom Pseudomonadati; phylum Pseudomonadota; class Alphaproteobacteria; order Sphingomonadales; family Sphingobiaceae; genus Sphingobium; species Sphingobium sp. HDIP04. The sequence goes on from NZ_ATDO01000131.1 coordinate 7,078, forward strand.
CAGCAGGCTTTCGCGGTTGGCGGCGTCCTCGACGGCATTCCGGCCGCGTGGGCGGGTGCCGGCGATGGGCCGGATCGTGACCTCGCCGTCCCGCGCCCGGACCAATATTTCCGGACTAGATCCGATCAGCGCAAAGCCGGGCAGGTCGAGATAATAAAGGAAGGGTGAGGGATTGACCCGCCGCAACGCCCGGTAAAGCGCAATCGGCGGCAGGGTGAACGGGCTGGTGAAGCGCTGCGCCAGCACTACCTGAAAAATGTCGCCCGCGACGATATAATCCTTCGCCTTCTCGACCATCGCGGCGTAGCGGCCCGGCTCCAGCACCGGCGTCACCGCGACATCGGCGATCTTGGCCGGGGCGGACGGCGCGGGCAGGGGGG
>NZ_ATDO01000132.1:0-10731 GCF_000445085.1 Sphingobium sp. HDIP04
CCGCCAGCTTCGCGGCGACCGCGTCGATCCGCTCCAGCGCCTGCTCAACGGCGCGGTCGGCATCGGCAAAGCTGCCCTTCCACACCGGCGCGACCAGGAACAGCGCGTCGGCCAGCCGGTCGAACACCAATATGACGGTCGGCCGCACGAACAGCATGTCCGGCAGAGCGATAGAATTTTCAGGCGGACGCGGCAGCTTTTCCACCAGCCCGACCGTCTCGTAGCCGAAATAGCCGACCAGGCAGGCCAGAGCGGCCGGCAGCGCCGGGTCGAGTTCCGCCCGGCATTCCGCCACCAGCGCCCGCAAAGCATCCAGCGCGTCGGCGCCTTCCGGCACGAAGGCCTGCCGGTCGGTCGCCCATTGCCGGTTGATCTCCGCCGCATGGCCCTGCGCCCGGAAGACGAGGTCGGGGGCCAGGCCGATCAGGCTGTGACGGCCCCGCACAGCGCCGCCCTCGACCGATTCCAGCAGGAAGTCGCCACGGTCGGCCTCGAACAATTTGAGCGCCGCGGAAATCGGCGTGTCGGTGTCGGCGATCTGGCGCCGCCACACCAGCGCGGATCGACCCGCCGCCAGTGCCTTGCGCGCGCTTTCCATGCCGTCCATTGCCGCCGGTCCCCCTGCGCCCATCTTACTGACCGCCGCCATTGGCGCTGGCCAGCGCGCGCTGGACGGAGGCCACGGCATTGGGGTTGCGCTTGACGCCCAGTTCCTTTTCGACGGCGCGCTCGAACTGCTGGCCATATTCCTGGCCCACCACTTCGCTGAGCTGGTCGCGAACCTGGTTGACCAGCGCCTTGTCGCTGCCCGCGTCGCCGCGCTTGATGCCGTTCAACTGCACCACGAAATAGCCCCGATCCTGCCCGGCGGGCAACGTCTTCACGCTGTTGGTCGCCATGGTGAACAGCATCGCCACCTCGGCGGGCGGACGCTGGCCGTCGCGCATGATGTCGGCGCGGCGGCCGCCCACCACTTGCGGCCTGGGCAGGGCGATGCCGGCGGAGGCGACCGCCTCGTCCAGTTTCATGCCCTTGGCGACCTTGGCGCGGATCTGCTCGGCCAGCGCCTTGGCCTTCTCATTGCCCTGGGCAAGCTTGTACTGCATCGCCACCAGCGGCTTCACCTTGGCGAGCGGCGGCGGCGCGGCGGCCTGGATGTCGCCGGGCGCGGCCAGCGCATAGCGCTTCTCCGCCACGATCGGAACCAGTTGCGCGTCGTCGTCCTGGCTCATGCCGAAGACGGGGGCGAGCAGCGGCTTCACGTCAGCCGGAACCTGATAGGCGGCATCCTCCACCTGCTTGCCGGAGGAGACGAGGAAGGGCGTGGTCTCCAGCTTCAGGCCATTGTCCTTCACCACTTCATCGAAGCTGCCGCCATTGGCGATCTGATCCTCTATCTTGCCGGTGAAGTCGTTGAGCAGCCGCTTTTCCTTCTGCGCGCGCAGCGCGGCGACGATCTCGTCCCGCACCGCCGCCAGGGCGCGGGCCGGGGTCGTCCTGACCGCCGTGACGCGCAGCAGCACCCAGCCCAGCGATCCGCGCAGCGGCCCCGCCAGTTCGCCCTGCTTGGCGGCGAAACCGGCATTGGCGACGGCGGCGGATGCGGCGGAGGCCAGCGCTTCCCGGCTCTGGTCCTTCAGTTCGGAGACGGAGAGGCCGGCCGATTGCGCCGCCGCGGCGAGCGACTTGCCGCCCTTCACCTGGTCCGCGATCGCCTTGGCGGCGGCCTGCGTCGGCAGGATCAACTGCTCGAAGCTGCGGCTTTCCCTCGCGGCATAGGCTGCCTTTTTCTGGTTGTAATAGCTGGCGATTTCCGCATCGGTCGGCTGCGCCGCCTGGGCGAAGCGTTCGGCGTCGATCACCGCATAGCGGATGCGGCGCTGTTCCGGAATGGTGTAGCGCGCCGCATTCTTCCTGTAGAAGTCGTCAAGCTGCGCGTCGGTCGGGTCGGCGATGTCCTTGAAAGCGGTGGCGGGAATGACGGCGATGGTGCCCTGGCGCGCCTCCAGCAGCAGCGAGGCATAGGGCAGCACCATGGAGTCGGTCAGCTTCACGCCGAGTCCCAAGGGGGCAAGCATCTGGCGCTCCAATATCTCCCGGCTGATGTCGTCGCGCAGCGCCTGTTCGGTGATCCGTTCGCGCAGCAGCAATTGCCGGAAATTTTCCTGGCTGAAATTGCCGGCCGCATCCTGGAAGGCGGGGATCTGCGCGATCTGGGCATCGACCAGCCGCTTGGAGATATGGACCTTCTGGTCGCTCGCATATTCCTTCAGCGTCATCGACGCGACAAGCTGGTCATAGACCTGCGCCGCGCCGCCCTGCGCCAGGAAGTCGCCGATCTGCAACCCCGGATTGGACCGGCGCGCATTTTCGAACACGCGCTGCACCCGGTCCTGGAATTCGGTCATGGTGAGGCGCGCTCCGCCCGCCCTGGCCGCGGTTTCGCCGCCGCCCATGGACGATCCGAACTTGCCGCTCGTGATGTCCCCCATGATGAAGGCGGCCGCGATGATCCCCAGGAAGATCAGGGCCGCAAAGGCGCCCAATTTGGAGCGGATGAAACGGCGAAAGACTGAAAGCATGAAGGAAAGTCCGTAAAAGCGGCTTTGATGGCGGCCCGCTTTAAGGGCGGATCGTCGCGTGGGCAAGGGGCGGTGGGGCGCCAAGGCTGGACAAATGCCCGCACGCCGTTCATCGGCTCGGCCAACCCGGCGCGCGGATTGGAGAGCCGCGCCGCAGGGAACCGTGCAGCAATAAGCATAAGGGGAAAGATCGATGAGCAGGCGGAAGCTGGTTGTCGGCAACTGGAAGATGAACGGCCTGCGCGCCCAATTGGGCGAGGTGGAGGCCATTGGCGGGCTGGCGCGCGACTATCCGGCGGCGGAAGTCGGGCTGTGCCTGCCCGCGACGCTGATTTCGGCGGCGAATGGCGTGAAGGGCGCGGCCTTCATCGGCGCGCAGGACTGCCATATGAAGGAAAGCGGCGCGCATACCGGCTGCCTCTCCGCCGCCATGCTGGCCGAAGCCGGGGCAAGCTGGACCATCGTCGGCCATAGCGAGCGGCGGCAGGACCAGGGCGAAACCGACGCGGACATCGCGGCGAAGGCGCTGGCGGCCAAGGCTGCGGGGCTGAAGGTCATCCTCTGCGTGGGCGAAAGCCTGGACGTGCGCGACGCGGGGGATGCGGAGGCGGTGGTTTCGGCGCAACTGCTCGCCTCCTTGCCGGAAGGCGCGGCGTCCGACTGGCTGGCCATCGCCTATGAACCGATCTGGGCCATCGGCACGGGCCGGATCCCCACAATGGAAGCGGTCGCCGCGATGCACGCCGCCCTGCGCGCCGCGCTGGCGAGCCGGATCGGCCCGGATGCCGACGCGATGCGAATCCTCTATGGCGGATCGATGAACGGCGACAATGCGGCGGAGCTTCTGGCGCTGGCCGATGTCGACGGCGGCCTGATCGGCGGCGCGAGCCTGACGGCGGCGAAATTCGCCCCGGTGATCGCGGCGGCGGCCTGACCCCAACAAAAAAATAAGCCCCTCCCTTTCAAGGGAGGGGGAAGGGATGGGTGCGAGCGCAGCGAGCTTCCATGCCATCAACCATGCGATAACGCCGCATGCCGCCGCCCACTCACCTCCAACCCCTCCCGCCTGCGGGAGGGGATAGGACGGGGGCGGTTGCCCCGGCGCGCCATCATCGCTATGTGCGCGTCAACGCACCCTTTACCGGACAGATATTCGTCTCATGTTCACCTTCATCCTCGTCGTGCAGGCCATCGTCGCTGCCCTGCTGGTCACCGTCATCCTGATGCAGAAGTCGGAAGGCGGCGGCCTGGGCGTCGGCGGCAGCCCGGCGGGGTTCATGTCGGCGCGCGGCGCGGCGGACTTCCTGACCCGATCGACCACGGTTCTCGCCGGCATCTTCGTGACGCTGTCGGTCGTGCTCGCGGTGATCGCCTCGATCCAGCACCGGCCGAGCGACATCGACACCTCTCTGGTGAAGCAGGCGCCGGCCGCTCCGGCATCCGGTCCGGCCCCGGCGACCGGCAACGATCCGCTGGCCGGCGCTGCTGGCGCGGCGAGCGGCAATGCCGCCAACGGCGCGGTTCCGCTCGCCAACTAAGCCGCCTTACGGTCATTTCGATCTTTTTTCGCACGCGCGATGATTCGCGCGCTTGCCCAACTCGTTTGTAAAAGGCTAAGCCTCTCCTCCCATGGCGCGGTATATTTTCATCACCGGCGGCGTGGTCTCCTCGCTTGGCAAGGGCCTGATGGCCGCTTCGCTCGCAGCACTGCTGCAGGCGCGAGGTTTCCGTGTGCGCATTCGGAAATTCGATCCCTATCTCAACGTCGATCCGGGCACGATGAGTCCCTATCAGCATGGCGAGGTCTATGTGACCGACGACGGGGCGGAAACCGACCTCGATCTTGGCCATTATGAGCGCTTCACCGGCGTTTCGGCGCGGCAGTCGGACAATGTGACGCAGGGCCGGGTCTATCAGACTATCATCCAGCGCGAACGGCGCGGCGACTATCTGGGCGCGACGGTGCAGGTCATCCCGCACGTCACGGACGAGATCAAGGCCTTCGCCCTCGCCGACTCCGACGACCTCGATTTCGTGCTGTGCGAGATCGGCGGCACGGTGGGCGACATCGAATCGCTCCCCTTCATGGAGGCGATCCGCCAGTTGCATAACGATCTGGGGCGCAACCGCTCCATCTTCGTCCATGTGACGCTGGTCCCCTATATCGCGGCGGCGGGCGAGCTGAAGACCAAGCCGACCCAGCACAGCGTGCGCGAACTGACCTCGCTCGGCATCCAGCCCGACATATTGCTCTGCCGCTGCGAACATCCGCTGCCGGAAAGCGAGCGGCGCAAGATCGCCCTCTTCTGCAATGTCCGTCCCGAAGCGGTCATCCCCGCGCTCGACGCCAGCAGCATCTACGCGGTCCCGACGCAATATCATGCGGAGGGGCTGGACGACGAAGTGCTGCGCGCCTTCGGCATCGAAAACGCCCCCGCGCCCAAGCTGGACCGCTGGCACGACATCATGGACCGGCAGCAGAATCCGGAGGGCGAAGTCACCATCGGCGTCGTCGGCAAATATGTCGGCCTGCCCGATGCCTACAAGTCGCTCTATGAGGCGCTGACCCATGGCGGCTTCGCCAACCGGGTGAAGGTCAACATCAAATGGCTGGACGCCGAACTGTTCGAGGAGGAGGGCGCGGACATCGCCGCCCGCCTGGAACCGATGCACGGCATCCTCGTCCCCGGCGGCTTCGGCGTGCGCGGGTCGGAGGGGAAGATCGCCTCCGTCAAATTCGCCCGCGAACGCAACGTGCCCTTCTTCGGCATTTGCCTCGGCATGCAGATGGCCTGCATAGAGGGGGCGCGGAACACGGCGGGCATCGCCAACGCCTCCACCACCGAATTCGGCGAAACCAGCGAGCCGGTCGTCGGCCTCATCACCGAATGGATGAGCAAGGAAGGCCTGCAGAAGCGCACCGCCGAAACCGACCTTGGCGGCACCATGCGGCTGGGCGCCTATCCGGCGAAGCTCACCGGCAACAGCGTCGTCGCGGGCATCTATGACGCCACCGACATCAGCGAACGGCACCGCCACCGCTATGAGGTGAACGCGGGCTATCGCGAACCGCTGGAAAAGGGCGGGCTGATCTTCTCCGGCATGTCCCCCGACGGCACGCTCCCGGAAATCGTCGAGCGGCCCGACCACCCCTGGTTCGTCGGCGTGCAGTTCCATCCGGAACTCAAATCCAAACCCTTCGACCCGCATCCATTGTTCGCCAGCTTCATCGAAGCGGCGGTCAAGCAAAGCCGGTTGGTGTAAGAGAACGGGGCCAAATAGCCCCGTTTTTCGTTTCGGTTCCACAGGCGCAAGGTGTTCCTGCCTTCGCAGGAACACGGATCACCCCTGGGCAGGCGTCAACTTCAACAACCGCCCCCGCGACCCTTGCCCGCCATCCTCCAGCAGCCAGAGCGCCCCGTCCGGACCTTGCTCCACCTCGCGGATACGCGCGCCCATGTCCCACTGGTCGGCCTTGGCGGCATTCTCCCCGTCCAGCTTCACCCGCACCAGCGCCTCGCTCGACAGCCCGCCGATGAACAGCGAATCCTTCCACTGCGGAAACAGGTCGCCCGAATAATAGACAAGCCCGCCCGGCGAGATCACCGGATTCCACCAGACTTTGGGCGCCTCAAACCCGTCGCCCGCCTTATGATCGGGAATGTCCCGCCCATCATAATGGCTGCCATTGGAGGCGAGGGGATAGCCATAATTCAACCCCGGCTTGATCAGATTGACCTCATCCCCGCCCTTCGGCCCCATCTCCTGCTCCCAGAGCCGCCCGTCCTTGTCGAAGGCGATCCCCAGCAGGTTGCGATGCCCATAGGACCAGACCGCCGGATGAAATCCCTTCGCCGCCAACGGATTGCCCGCCGCCGGGCTTCCATCCAGATTCAACCGCAATACCTTGCCCAAGGTCGATTTCGGATCCTGCGCCGGATCGAATTTCTGCCGCTCGCCATTGGTGAAGAACAGATATTTCCCGTCCGGCGAAAAGGCGATCCGCCCCGAATAATGGCCGTTGCCCTCGACATAGGGGCTGGCGCGGAAAATCACCTTCACCCCGTCCAGCTTGGTCGTCCCGTCGCTCGCCTGCTTGAAAATGCCGCGGGCCAGCGCCACGCCCTTGCCCCCCGGACCCGCCTCGGAGAAGCTGAAATAAACCGTCCCATTCTCCGCAAAGCCGGGCGCGGGCACCACGTCCATCAGCGCGCCCTGACCTGCGCTGTCCACCGGCGGAATCCCCGCGACGGGAATTTTCGTCCCGTTCTTCGGATCGAACAGGATCATCTCGCCCGCCTTCTCCGTCACCAGCATCCGCCCGTCCGGCAGGAAGGTCATCGCCCAGGGAGACTCGAAATCCGCGATCACCGAGGTCTTGAACGGCTTTTCCGGGGCCGCATTCTGCCCTGCGGCATTGTCCGCCGAACAGGCGATCGGGGTCATGCTGAGGGTGAGGGGCAGGGCGGTCAGGGCGAAATGGCGCATCTTTTTCCTCCTCGTCGGACGATGAAATGTTCCGCGACAAATAATGTTGCAGCTTTGCGGCATTCTGCCTATATCGCGCTTGCTTCCTTACATCGTCAAACATGTCGGGGTCGCGGGCGAAACGCCTGCGGCAACAGGGAAGCTGCATATTTGCTTGTGGAGACTTCATGGCGGACATCGCCGAACTGACAGCCCTGATCGAACCGGAGGTGAAGGCCCTGGGCTTCGACCTCGTGCGCATCAAGCTGTTCGGGTCGGGTGACGAATATACGCTTCAGATCATGGCGGAGCGCCCGGAAACGAAGCAACTCGTCATAGAGGATTGCGCCGCCATCTCCCGCCGCCTCTCGGACGTGCTGGACGAGGCCGACCCGATCGAGGAGGCCTATCGGCTGGAGGTCAGCTCGCCGGGCATCGACCGCCCGCTGACCCGCATCACCGATTTCCTCGAATGGGCTGGGCATGAGGCGAAGATCGCCGCCACCGAAACCGTCTCCGGCCGCAAGAGCTTCCGGGGCGTGCTGAAAGGCGTGGAGGGCGAGGACATTTTGTTCGCCGACGCCAAGGCCGGGGACGTCGCCATCCCCTTCGCGCTGGTGGGCGATGCCAAGCTGATACTGACCGACGCGCTGATTGCTGCTAGTATGCCGCTCTCCTCCGATGGGGCGGACGAGTTCGAAACCGAAGAGTAAGGGTTTAACGATCATGGCCAACGCCATTTCCGCCAACAAGGCCGAACTGCTCGCCATCGCCAATTCGGTGGCCAGCGAAAAGATGATCGACAAGGCCATCGTCATAGAGGCGATGGAAGACGCGATCCAGCGCGCCGCCCGCGCCCGCTACGGCGCGGAAAACGACATCCGTGCCAAGCTGGACCCGGAAACCGGCGATCTGCGCTTGTGGCGCGTGGTCGAAGTGGTCGAGGTCGTGGACGATTATTTCAAGCAGGTCGACCTGCGCCAGGCGCAGAAGCTGAAGAAGGACGCCGTGATCGGCGACTTCATCGTCGACCCGCTGCCTCCTATCGACCTGGGCCGCATCGACGCCCAGTCGGCCAAGCAGGTGATCTTCCAGAAGGTCCGCGACGCCGAGCGCGAGCGCCAGCATGAGGAATTCAAGGACCGCGTGGGTGAAATCATCACCGGCGTCGTCAAGTCGGTCGAATTCGGCCATGTCGTGGTGAACCTTGGCCGCGCCGAGGGCGTCATCCGCCGCGACCAGCAGATCCCCCGCGAAGTGGTCCGCGTCGGCGACCGCATCCGCTCGGTGATCCTGAACGTGCGCCGCGAAAATCGCGGGCCGCAGATTTTCCTCAGCCGCGCCCATCCCGAATTCATGAAGAAGCTGTTTGCGCAGGAAGTGCCCGAAATCTACGACGGCGTGATCGAGATCAAGGCCGCCGCCCGCGATCCGGGCAGCCGCGCCAAGATCGGCGTCATCAGCCGCGATTCGAGCATCGACCCGGTCGGCGCCTGCGTCGGCATGAAGGGCAGCCGTGTGCAGGCCGTCGTGCAGGAAATGCAGGGCGAGAAGATCGACATCATCCCCTGGTCGGAAGACACGGCGACCTTCGTCGTCAACGCACTCCAGCCCGCGCAGGTCGCGCGCGTCGTCATCGACGAGGAGGAGGAGCGGATCGAGGTCGTCGTTCCCGACGATCAGCTTTCGCTCGCAATCGGCCGCCGCGGCCAGAATGTCCGCCTCGCCAGCCAGCTCACCGGCAAGGCCATCGACATCATGACTGAGGCCGATGCGTCCGAAAAGCGCCAGAAGGAATTTGTCGCCCGCTCCGAGATGTTCCAGAACGAACTGGACGTGGACGAAACCCTCTCGCAGCTTCTGGTGGCAGAGGGCTTCGGCGAACTGGAAGAAGTCGCCTATGTCGGCGTCGAGGAACTGGCCGCGATCGAGGGCTTCGACGAAGACCTAGCCGCCGAATTGCAGAGCCGCGCCCAGGAAGCGCTGGACCGCCGCGAAGCCGCCGCCCGCGAGGAACGCCAGGCGCTGGGCGTCGAGGACGCGCTGGCCGACATGCCGCACCTCACCGAAGCCATGCTGGTGACGCTGGGCAAGGCGGGCATCAAGACGCTGGACGATCTGGCCGATCTCGCCACCGACGAACTGGTTGCGAAGAAGCGCGTCGACCAGCGCCGCCGCCGCGAGAACAAGGAAGAGGACAAGGGCGGCATATTGGCCGAATATGGCCTCACCGAGGAACAGGGCAATGAGATCATCATGGCCGCCCGCGCCCACTGGTTCGAAGGCGAGGAAGCGTAAGCGCAGATGCCCTTCGTAGACATCCGTCTGGCCGGAAACGCCACCCGCGAGCAGAAGGCGGCCATCGTCGCCGACGTCACCCGGTCGCTTGTCGAGCGGCTGGGGAAGTCGCCTGCCGCCGTTCAGGTGGTGATTTCCGGGATTTCGACGGAAAATTACGGCGCAGGCGGCCAACTCATTGCCGACCGCGACGCGCCCAAAGCAGGGGAGGACGCCCATGCCGCGGTCACTTCCCGATGAGAGGTTAAGCTCGCCCCATAGCGCTACCCTACCAACTCCCCTCCCTTCCAGAGAGGGGTTGATCGGAGTCACGTGCCTCCGATCAAGGGTGGGTGCGATTGCATCAGCAATCGCCAGCAACGGCGATTGGGCGAGGGCGGATGCGCGCTACGCGCGACCCACCCCCAACCCCTCCCTGGAAGGGAGGGGAGAAAAAGCATGACCGAACGCAAATGCATCCTGTCCGGCGACCGCGCCGACCCGGAGATGCTGGTGCGCCTCGCCTGCGGCCCGAACGGCGAAATCCTGCCCGACATCCGCGCCAAGGCCCCCGGCCGCGGCGCCTGGATCGGCGTTACCCGCGCCGAACTCGAACAGACCCTCGCCAAGGGCAAGCTCAAGGGCGCGCTCGCCCGCGCCTTCAAGACCGGCGACCTGCACATCCCCGACACGCTGCCCGCGCTGATCGAGGACGGCCTGCGCAAGGCGCTGCTCGACCGCCTGGGGCTGGAGGCGAAGGCGTCCATGGTCCTGACCGGCTCCGAAAAGATCGATGTCGCCTGCCGCAAGGGCGACGTCACGCTGCTGCTCCACGCCGCCGACGCGGCCGCTGACGGCAACCGGAAGCTGGACCAGGCGCTCCGCGTCGGACAGGAGGCCGAGGGCACGGATTTGGCGGGCATCGTCTTGCCTGTGGACCGACACGCCCTATCTATGGCAATGGGGCGGGACAATGTCGTCCATATCGCGGTGACCGACTCGCGTGCGGCGTCACGTCTGCGCGGCGCCATAGGCCGCTTGGAAAGCTATCTGGGTTGCGCTAACGGAGCGCCGGTGCATGGGGAGCGTGACTCCGCAGGGGCACTGGGCGCCTGAGGTAGCATTGGAATGAAGGCGCCGACGGGCCTTGCCGGTCGGGTTGATGTGAAGGGTATAGTTCAGTCGTATGAGTGACAGCAAGGAAGACAAGCCGGTTCTGGGCCGCAAGCCGCTGGGGATCAAGCGCACGGTCGAGTCCGGTCAGGTGCAGCAGCAGTTCAGCCATGGCCGCAAGAATACGGTCGTGGTCGAGGTGAAGCGGCGCCGCATCCTGGGCAAGCCGGGCGAAGCCGGCCACGCTGCGCCTGAGCCGCAGGCCGATCCCACGCCCGTTGCTGCCGCGCCT
>NZ_ATDO01000133.1:0-2346 GCF_000445085.1 Sphingobium sp. HDIP04
CCCGTCCGGCGCCGCCGCAAAGCCTGATGTCGCGTCAGGAATTGCAGGCGAAGCTGCTGCGCGAGGCCGAGGAAGCCCGCATGTCCGCGCTGGAGGAAGCGCGCCGCCGCGAAGACGCCCAGCGCCTTGCCGCGAGCGAGGAGGAAAAGCGCCGCGCCGAGGAAAACCGCCAGGCTACCGAAGCGGCCGAGGTCGAAACCACGCGTCAGCCCGAAGTCGAGACCGGGCCGGCCGAGGAAGCCGCCAGGGCGCCTGTCGAGGAATCCGGGTCGACCGCCGCTGATGTTCCGGTCGACGCCGCGCCCTCCGCCGCCGAGCCGAAGTCCGCCGCCTCGACCGCCATGCCGCCGCCGCGCCGCTTCACGCCGGTCGCGCCGGTCAAGCGCCCCGAACCGGCCAAGCCTGACCGCGCCAAGCGCGGCGACGACAATCGCCGCCAGGCCGGCAAGCTCACCGTCACCCGCGCCCTTGCGGATGACGACAGCGCCCGCGCCCGCAGCCTCGCCGCGCTGAAGCGCGCCCGCGAGAAGGAACGTCGCGCCCATTATTCCGGCGGCGCCCAGCAGCGCGAGAAGCAGACGCGCGACGTGGTCGTGCCGGAAAGCATCACCGTCCAGGAACTGGCCAACCGCATGGCCGAAAAGGGCGCGGACCTGGTGAAGGCCCTGTTCAAGATGGGCACCGCCGTCACGCTCAACCAGCCGATCGACCAGGATACGGCGGAACTGCTGGTCGAGGAATTCGGCCACCGTATCCAGCGCGTGTCCGACGCCGACGTCGAAATCGGCATGGAGGGCGAGGTCGACGCGCCCGAAACGCTTAAAGCCCGTCCGCCGGTCGTGACCATCATGGGCCATGTCGACCATGGCAAGACGTCGTTGCTCGACGCGTTGCGCGGCACCAACGTCGTGTCGGGCGAAAGCGGCGGCATCACCCAGCATATCGGCGCCTATCAGGTGAAGACGAAGGGCGGCGACACCATCACCTTCCTCGACACGCCGGGCCACGAGGCCTTTTCGGAAATGCGCGCGCGCGGCGCCAACGTCACCGACATCGTCATCCTGGTGGTGGCGGCGGACGACGGGCTGATGCCCCAGACCATCGAGGCCATCAACCACACCAAGGCCGCCGGCGTGCCGATGATCGTCGCGATCAACAAGGTCGACAAGCCCGAAGCCAATCCCCAGCGTATCCGCGAACGCCTGCTCGAACATGAGATCGTGGTCGAGGATATGGGCGGCGAAACGCAGGACGTGGAGGTTTCCGCGCTCAAGCGGACGGGCCTCGACGATCTGCTCGACAAGATCATGCTCCAGGCCGAACTGCTCGAACTGACCGCCAATCCCGACCGCGCCGCCGAAGGCAATGTGGTCGAGGCGCAGCTGGACAAGGGCCGCGGCGCGGTCGCCACCGTGCTGGTGCGCAAGGGCACGCTCAAGATCGGCGACACCTTCGTCATCGGGTCGGAAAGCGGCAAGGTCCGCGCAATGATCAACGACAAGGGCCAGAATGTGAAGACCGCCGGTCCCTCGACCCCGGTCGAGGTTCTGGGCCTGTCCGGCGTGCCGATGGCGGGCGACCAGCTCACCGTCGTCGAGAACGAGGCCCGCGCCCGCGAAGTCGCCGCCTATCGCCAGGAACAGGCGACCAAGAAGCGCACCACGGCCGCCCCGACGAGCTTTGAACATATGTTCTCGGCGCTGAACACCAAGGTCATCGAATATCCGGTGGTGGTGAAGGGCGACGTGCAGGGTTCGGTGGAAGCGATCGTCTCGTCGCTGAACCGCATCTCGACCGACGAGATCAAGGTCCGCATCCTGCATTCGGGCGTCGGCGCGATCACTGAAAGCGACGTCACGCTGGCGGCCGCCAGCCGCGCCCCGCTGATCGGCTTCAACGTGCGCCCCAATGCCAAGGCGCGCCAGTTGGCGGAGCGCGAGAAGATCTCGCTGCGCTATTATGACGTGATCTACGACCTGCTTGAGGAAGTTCGCGGCGAAATGGCTGGCCAGTTGGCGCCGGAACGCATCGAAACCATCGTCGGCCGGGCCGAGGTGCTTCAGGTCTTCCCGGCGGGCAAGAAGGACAAGGCGGCGGGCCTGCTCGTCCTCGAAGGCATCATCCGCAAGGGTCTGGCAGCGCGCCTCACCCGCGAGGATGTCATCGTGTCGCGCACCCACATCGCCTCGCTCCGCCGCTTCAAGGACGACGTCTCCGAAGTCCGCGCAGGCATGGAATGCGGCGCGGTGCTCCAGGACACCAACGACATCAAGCCCGGCGACACGCTGGAACTGTTCGAGGTCGAGGAACGCGCCCGCACGCTGTGATCCATGTTCCCCCTCCCGC
>NZ_ATDO01000134.1:0-11707 GCF_000445085.1 Sphingobium sp. HDIP04
CCCTGCACCTGTCCCGCGGCGGGTGCCGCCCGCGCCAGCAGGGCCTCCGCATTGACCGGCACGTCGGCGATGGTGCGGTCCGGCGGTCCCAGCGGCGCGATCGGCTTGCCGCCGACCGTCACGGCCAGCGCCTGCGGCCGACCCGTCAGGATCATCGGATTGCGGGCATTGGCGGGAAGGGTGAAGCTCTCCCCCTTCTTCATCAGCCCGTCCTTCAACCGCTCGCCGGTCTCGTCATAGATGCGCAGCCAGACATCGTCATTGGCGGTGAACACGACCGTCTGCACCACCGGCGCCGCCGGGCGCGCGCCCGCCGCCGGCTTCGTAGCGGCAGGCGCGGGCGCGGCCTGCTGCGCGGCGATCTCCTCCCCCGTCGGCGGGGTCATCACCTGCGTGCGCCAGACGGCGAAACCGGCGACCAGCAGCACGACGATGGCCGCGGCCGTCCAAGCCAGCGCGCGGGAGGGCACCCGCGCCGGATCGGCCGGCTCGAACGCCTCGTAGCGGTTGCTGCCCAGGTCCGAATTATGCACCGCGCTGCGCACGTCGGCGGCAATCGCCACCTCGTCCACGTCGATGGCGCGGGCATAGGCGCGGGCAAAACCCACCGCATAGGGAATGCCGGGCAGGGCGGCATAATCGTCGCGCTCTATCGCCTCCAACTGCCGCTGGGCGATGCGCGTCCGGGTGGCGACATCCTGTATCGACAGGCCCTGCGCCTCCCGCGCGGCGCGCAGGCGCGCGCCCGGAGTATCGGGCTGCCGTTCCGGCGCGGCGCCGGATTCCAGTTCGGGTTCTTCTGCCATGCTGCTCCGCGACCTTTGAAGGCTGGCCTTGTCTCATTGCGGGACGGGGATTGTCAACGCCGCGCCGGCCCCAAAAGCGCCGGCCGCGCCGCCCCTATCCCCTTTAATTCAATTCAATAGCATGTTCGCCGGCCCAGTCGACCAGCGCCGAACGAATATCCGTTACCCCCTTGTCCAGCAGATCGCGCATGAACCGGCGCAATTCCGCCGCGTCGACGGTGCGGATCATCGCCTTCACGGGTCCGACCGAGGCCGGCGTGATCGACAGGCGCCGCACGCCCAGGCCGATCAGCGCCATCGCCTCCAGCGTGCGCCCCCCCATCTCGCCGCACACGCCCACCGGCACCTCATGGTCTTCGCAGGCGCGCACCACGCGGTCCAGGAAACGCAATATGGCGATGCTCAGCCAGTCGTAGCGCTCCGCCAGCCGTGGGTGGGCGCGGTCGGCGGCGAACAGGAACTGCGTCAGGTCGTTGGTGCCGATGGACAGGAAATCCAGCCTGGGCAGCAGCAGGTCCAGCACCTCCGCCAAAGCGGGCACCTCCAGCATCGCCCCGTAACGCACGGCGACCGGCAGCTTCTTCTTCTGCGCCACCAGCCATTCGCGCTGATGTTCCACCAGGGCGCGGGCCTGCTCATATTCCCAGGGTTCCGACACCATCGGGAACATGACGTGCAGCACCTTGCCCGCCGCCGCCTCCAGCAGGGCGCGGGCCTGCGCCTTCATGAGGCCATCCCGGTCCAGCGCCAGCCGCAGCGCGCGCCAGCCCATGGCGGGATTGTCCTCCAGCTCCTCCTCCGCGTCGCGGGCCATATAGGGCAATGCCTTGTCCCCGCCGATGTCGACCGTGCGGAAGACGACCGGCCGGTCGCCCGCCGCGTCCAGCACGTCGCGGTAGAGCCGCTGCTGCTTTTCCCGCTGCGGCAGGGTGGCGGAGACGAGGAACTGGAATTCGGTGCGGAACAGGCCGATGCCGTCCGCGCCCACCAGGTCCAGCGCCTGCGCATCCTCCCGCAGGCCGGCGTTCACCATCAATTCGATCCGCTGGCCATCGATGGTGACGGACGGCAGGTCGCGCATCGCCGCGAATTCGGCCCGGCGCTTCTGCGTGACGTGCAGCCTGTTCTCGAACGCCTCGTCCATGTCGGACGTCGGACGGATCAGCAGGGCGTTGGCGCCCACGTCCATCAGGATCAGGTCGCCCTCGTTCACCTGATGCCGGATGTCGCGCACGCGGCCCAGCACCGGCACGCCCATGGCGCGGGCTACGATGGTGACATGGGCGGTCAGCGATCCTTCCTCCAGGATCACGCCCTTCAGCCGCCGCCGGTCATATTCCAGCAATTCCGCAGGCCCCAGGTTGCGCGCGATCAATATGGCGTCCTGCCGCAATCCCAGTTGCGCCGCCGTCCCCAGCTGCCCCGACACGATGCGCAGCAGGCGGTTCGCCATGTCCTCCAGGTCGTGCATCCGGTCCTGGAGCAGCGGATCGTCGATCTGCCGCATGCGCATCCGGGTGCGCTGCTGCACGCGCTCGATCGCGGCCTCGGCGGTCAGGCCGCTGTCGATCGCCTCGTTGATCCGCCTGATCCACCCTTCGTCATAGGCGAACATCTTGTAGGTTTCGAGCACCTCCTGATGCTCGCCCTCCGTGCCGAATTCGGCCGCGCCGGTCATGCGGTCGATCTGCTCGCGCATCTTGGCGAAGGCGGAAATGACGCGGGCGCGCTCCGCCTCCGTATCCTCGGCGACGGTATGTTCTATATGGACGCGCGGCTGGTGGAACACGGCATGCCCCCGCGCCATGCCCATGACGAGCTGCAATCCGTGCAGCACCGTGCTGCCCGTGTCCTGCACCCGGCTGTCCAGC
The DNA here is from genome assembly GCF_000445085.1 of Sphingobium sp. HDIP04. NCBI lineage: Bacteria > Pseudomonadati > Pseudomonadota > Alphaproteobacteria > Sphingomonadales > Sphingobiaceae > Sphingobium > Sphingobium sp. HDIP04. Next base: position 2,678 of record NZ_ATDO01000134.1, read on the forward strand.
GGGCCGTCATCGGCCAGTTCCGCATTGGCGATCAGTTCGGACAGCACCATCGCCACGGTCTGGAGCGCCTCGATCTCCACCTCCTCATAGCGGCGCGGCTCGACATGCTGGACGCACAGCACGCCGATGGCGCGTTCCCGCCGCACGATGGGCACGCCGGCAAAGCTGTGGAACAGTTCCTCCCCCGTTTCCGGACGATAGCTGTAGTCGGGGTGCGATGCCGCCTCGTCCAGGTTCAGCGTCTCGACATTGGTGGCGATCATGCCGACCAGCCCCTCGCCCATCGCCATGCGGGTGACGTGGACGGCCTCCTGCTTCAAGCCCCGCGTCGCGAACAGTTCCAGCAGCCCTTCGCGCACCAGATAGATGGAGCAGACCTCGCTCGACAGCGATTGCCCGATGATCTCCACCACCTTGTTCAGCTTCGCCTGCGCGCTGGTGCGCGCCGCCATCACCTCCTGCAGGCGGGTGAGGATCTGGCGGGCGGCGGCGGCGGGCGTGCTGGGCATGGGTCAAGCGCTAACAGATCGCGCCGCCGCTTTCCAAGGCGAATATGTGCGGTTCCGGCGGATTTTCCCTGGACGGACATGGCGGAAATGAACGATGCTTTCGTTTACAGCCGTAAAATCTCAGGATTCAGGGAGATGAGCATATGGCAGAAATCGAAAACAAGGCCTTCGAACAGGATTTGATCGAGCGGGGCTATTCCCGCCGTCAGATGGGCAAGGTCGCTGCCCTGCTGGGCGCGGGCGCGGCCGCCCTGCGCGTCACCGGCGCCATGGCGCAGCAGGCCGCCAAGGCGGTCGAGGGCGCCGTGCGCATCGGCGCCAACGAATGCTGGACCGGCCCCTTCCCCGTCGCCGCCGAAGCCGCCTTCAAGCTGGTGCAGGAAGGCAATCGCTACGAACCCAATGACGAACATGCCAAGCTGTTCGCCGCCGTCTCCTCGGTGGAGGGCATTCCCGCCGACCGCATCACCGCCTGGCCCGGCTCCAGCGATCCGTTGAGCCGCGTCGCCGTCGCCTATGCCTCGCCCACGCGCGGCATCGTGACCGGCAATCCCACCTATGAAGCCATCTGGCGCACCGGCGAGTGGCTGGGCGCAAAGGTGACGAAGGTGCCGCTGACCAAGGATTACGCCCATGACGTGAAGGCGATGCTGGCGGCGGACCCCAATGCGGGCGTCTATTACATCTGCTCGCCCAACAATCCCAGCGGCACGATGACCTCGCTCGCCGACATCCAGTGGCTGGCCGACAACAAGCCCAAGGACGCGATCCTGGTCGTCGACGAAGCCTATATCCACTGGTTCGACGGCCCCAACGCCGCGAAGATGGCGGCGACCCGCGACGACGTGCTGATCCTGCGCACCTTCTCCAAGCTGTTCGGCATGGCGGGCATGCGCCTGGGCCTCACCTTCTCCAGCCCCGCCATCATGGAAAAGATGATGCGCTATGACGGCGGCCAGGTGACGGCGATGCTGCCGATGACCGCCGTCGCCTGCGGCACGGTGTCGGTGACCCAAGCCGACCTCATCAAGGCGCGCCGCGCCGAAATGAACGCCAACCGCGAAATGGCCGTCGCCCATCTCAAGAAGAAGGGGATCAAGGTCATTCCGGGCAGCCACGCCAACATGTTCATGGTCGACTGGGGCAAGCCCGCCAAGGAAATGCAGGCTGCGCTCCTGGCCGAAAAGGTGCAGATCGGGCGCAACTGGCCGATCTGGCCGAACGTGTCCCGCGTTTCGGTCGGCTCCGCCGAGGAGATGAAGGCCTTTTGCGACGCCGTCGACAGGGTGTGGAAGGCCTGATCCGGCCTGACCGCTCATAAATTTCGAAAATCGGGAGGCGGCGCATTGCGGAAATGCGCCGCCTCCTTCGTTTCTCCCCGTGGAATATGCGCAGTTGGTGGAACAATTAGGGGAACAGACGACATGACCATGATGTTGGAAAAGGACGCCCGCGAAGACCTGCTGGAGCGGGGCTATTCCCGCCGCACGATCGGCAGGATTTCCGCCCTGATGGCTGCCGGCGCTGCGGCCGGCAACCTGTTGATCCAACCCGCCTTCGCGCAGCAGCAGGCCTCCCGCGGGATCAAGGGCGCGGTGCGCATCGGCGCCAACGAATGCTGGACCGGCCCGTTCGAGCCGGGCGTGCAGGCCGCCGCGAAGGCCGCCGCCGTCGGCAACTGGTACGATCCGGACAATTACAAGGGCGACCTGATCGCCACCATCGCCAAGGTGGAGGGCATTCCGGAATCCCACGTCATGCTGTGGCCGGGTTCGGGCGGCCCGCTGGTCAGCACGGTCGCGGCCTTCTGCTCGCCCACCAAGGGCCTCGTCACCGCCGATCCGACCTTCGAATCCGCCTGGCGCACCGCCGATTATCTGAAGGCCCCCATCGCCAAGGCGCCGCAGGCCATCGGCAAGGGCCATGACGTCAAGGCGATGCTGGCCGCCAATCCCAATGCCGGGCTCTACTATATCTGCACGCCCAACAACCCGACCGGCACCATCACGCCGATGGCCGACATCGAATGGCTGCTGGCGAACAAGCCCAAGGATTCCTTCCTGCTGGTCGATGAAGCCTATATCCACTGGTATGACGGCCCGAACGCCGCCAAGCTGGTGGCGGGCCGCAAGGACCTGATCGTCATGCGGACCTTCTCCAAGCTGTTCGGCATGGCGGGCGTGCGGCTGGGCCTGACCTTCGCCGATCCGGAAGTGCAGAAGCGCATCAGCCTGTTCGGTCCCACGGCGGGCGGCCTGTCGATCACCGCCATGGCCTGCGGCAACGCGGTCTATCCCGAAGCTGGCCTGATCAAGGCGCGCCGCGCCGAAATGATCGCGAACCGGGAGGAAACCATCGCCTGGCTCACCAAGAAGGGCATAGAGGTGCACGCCGGCAGCGAGGCCAACATGTTCATGGTCGACTGGAAGACCAAGCCCGCGAAGGAGATGCAGGCCGCCCTGCTCGCCACGCCGGAAAAGGTGCAGATCGGCCGCGCCTGGCCGATCTGGCCCACCGTTTCCCGCGTCACCGTGGGTTCGGCCGACGACATGGCGAAATTCCGCTCGGCGGTGGAGAAGGTCTACAAGGCCTGATCGCTTCCGAAGGGTAAAGAAAAGGGCGTCCGGTGCAAGCCGGGCGCCCTTTTCTTGTGCATGGCAGGTTACGCCAATTCCTCCCTACGCGAAGCGTGGGGAGGGTCGAAGAGAGGCACGTGACTCTCTTCGACGTCGGCGCAGCCAATGGTGGAGGGGAAATTTCGGAGGTCGTGCCCCATTCCCCTCCACCACCGCTTTCAGCGGCGGTCCCCCTCCCCATCTTTCGATGGGGAGGAACAGGATAGGCCCGCTCTTGGCCGCTTCCCTACGCGCTCGCCGCCGAAGCCTCGCACAATGTCTTGAACTGCTCGGCCATCTGGTCCCACCCAGGATGGAAGCCCATTTCCTTGTGCCTCTCCATCGCCTCGGCATCCCAATGCCGTGCCGTGGCGGTGAAGCGTGTCCCCTCCCCCTCGTCGGCAAAGCTCCAGATCGCGGTCATGAACGGCGTCTGCGGTATCCAGCCGGACGCATAGGCGTCGGTCGTCACCACCTTCTCGCCCGGCACGACCTCCAGAAACACGCCCTCCATCGGCCCGGTATCCTCGCCATCCGGACCGAACATGCGCACCGCGCTCCGCCCGCCGGGGCGCAGATCCTCCTCGATCACCTCGGCGCGCCAGGGCTTTGGGCAGAACCATTCGTCCTTCAGGTCCGTCCACACCTTCCACGCAATTTCGCGCGGGGCGGCGATATGGCATGTCACCGACAGTTCGAATATGGCGGCGCTCATGACGCGGCCCCTTCGAAGGCCGCCTTCATCCGGGCCGTGTCCAGCTTCTGCATGGTCATCATCTCCGTCATCATCCGCTGGATGCCCGGCCCGTCGCCCGTCTTGTAGAGGTCCATGATCTCCTGCGTCACCAACTGCCAGGACAGGCCATATTTGTCCTTCAGCCAGCCGCACGGCCCCGGCGATCCGCCATCGGCGGTCAGGGCGTCGAAATAGCGGTCGATCTCCCCCTGGTCCCTGCACGCGACCGACAGCGACACCGCTTCGGTAAAGCCGAATTTCGGCCCGCCGTTCAGCGCCTGATAGCTCTCGCCGAACAGGGTGAATTCGACCATCAGCACGTCCCCACCCTTGAACGGAGCAGGCGTCGGCTGGTCCTGCGGAAAGCGGTTGATGAAATCCACCGACCCGCCGAAGATCGACACGTAGAAACGCGCCGCTTCCTCCGCCTGCCCATTATACCACAGGCAGGGTGAAATTCTGGACATGGTTCCTCTCCTTATCCTTCGGCCGTCACTCCCCGGCGGCGCGCATGCCCACCAGCGCGAACATCGCGCCCTGCGGGTCGGTCGCCTGGATGATCCAGGCCCCGCCCGGCACCTCCATCGGCCCGTTCAGCACCGTTCCGCCGCCCGCCTTCACCTTCTCCGTCGCGGCGTCGATGTCCGGCACGACGAAGTAGAACAGCCACAGCGGCGCGGGCATTTCCTTCGGCAGCGCCATCATGCCGCCGCTCATGCCGTCGAAGCTTGTCGATCCATCCTGCGAGAATAGCTGGTAGATGCCCATCTCGCCCATATCCATCGCCTCGCCCTTCGCCCAGCCGAACATGGACGTGTAGAAGGCCAGGTCCGCGTCGAAATCGCCGCTATAGAGTTCATGCCAGCCGACATGCCCGTTCGCCATCGGCGGCGGCGGGTCCATCCCCTCCGGACTGGAGCCCTTGAGCAGCATGAACGGCGCCCCGCCCGGACCGGCCATCACCGCGAAGCGCCCGACGCCCGCTATGTCCTCCGGCGCCCGCTGCACGCTGCCGCCCGCTTCGGCCAGCCGCTTGGCATCCGCGTCCACATCGGCGGACCCGACATAGCCGCCCCACCAGGGCCTCATGCCATGGGCGGCGGCGTCGGCCGGGATCGCCATGATCCCGCCCGTCGGCCCGGCGCTGCCCGAAACCACATGATAGCCGTGATCGGCGCCGAAGGGCTGGAAGGTCCAGCCGACGACATCGCCGTAAAAGGCCATGGCCGCCGCCGGATCGCCGGTCATCAGTTCATACCAGAAGAATTTGCCGTTCAGGTCGGTCATCGTCCCTCTCCCTCATGCCCTGGCGTCGAGCAGCACCTCGAACCCGCCATAGATCAGCCGCGCGCCGATGAAGGGCATGTCCTCCCCCTCCTGCGGCTGCATCCGGGGGTCGTTCATGACCTTCTCCGCGCCCGCGTCCCGCGTTTCCTTGTCGGGCCATTCGATCCAGGAGAAGACGACCTCCTCATCCTCTTCCGCGATGACGGCGGTGCGGAAGTCGTTGACCTTGCCCGGCTTGATGTCGTTCGCCCAGCATTCCACGATCCGCAGCGCACCATGCTCGATGAAGATCGGCGCGGCATAGGCCGCGACTTCCCGATACCGTTCCTTATTGCCCTTGGGCACCGGGATCACGAAACCGTCCATATAGCTCATGACACGTCTCCTCATGCCCCCTGGCAGGTGCAGGATAGGGGGCCGGCTCCGCCTCTGCAAGCGGAGCCGGGCGTGCCGTTCAATGCGCGCCGTTCAGCGCCTCGAACACCTGGTCGAATTCGCCGCGCCGTTCCGCTTCGCGCAGGAACTTCACCCGCTCGACGCAGATTTCCTCCAGCGCGGGTTGCTGGCGCAGCAACCCCATGACCTCCGCTATATAGTCGTCCAGCGGCATCATCTGCGGATTTTCCGCATGGCCGGGCATCAGGTCGGTCTGCACGCCCGGCGGCGCCAGTTCGATGACCTCGATCCCCGTATCCTTGAGCTGATGCCGCATCGACTGCGACCAGCTATGCAGCGCCGCCTTGGTCGCGCTGTAGGTCGGCGTCGCCGCCAGCGGGACGAAGGCCAGACCCGACGTCACCGTCATCAGCGTCGCGGCGGGCTGCGCCAGCAGATGCGGCAACAGGCCATGGGTCAGCCGGATCGGCCCCAGCAAATTGGTCGCGACGGTCGCCTCCGCTATGGCCAGGTCGATTTGCTCCTCCACCACCATGATCCCGGCATTGTGGACCACGACGTTGAGCGCCGGGAAATCCGCGACCAGCCTGTCGGCGAAAGCCGCGATGGCCGCCGCATCCCCCATGTCGACGGTCATCGCCGCCATGCCCGGATGCTCCGCCACCACGGCGTCCAACGCCGCCTGCCGCCGCCCGGCAATGATCACCTGATTGCCCGCCGCATGGAATTCATGCGCCAGCGCCGCGCCGATGCCCGATCCGCCGCCGGTGATGAGGATGGTGTTGCCGCTCTTGTCCATGGGTCGTCTCCTTCGAAGCGATGATGTGAACGGCAATTTATGCCTTTACTCTCTTTTGGAAAGAAGGCACCGTAAAGTTCCATAGGTACCGGAAAGTAAGAAATGGAAAATCCGCTGGCCAAGCGCTTCGCTCCCGATGAAATTTCTGAAGCGGAGGCCTTTATCGAGGCCAATCCCGAAGCGCCGCTCGACCCGCGAATCGAGCGGCTGGTGAACGAGCTGATCGGCCGCATCGCCGACAAATGGACGTTGCTGGTGCTGGAACTGCTGGAGGAGAAGGGCACGCTGCGCTTCACCCGCATCGCCGAGCAGGTGGAGGGGATCAGCCAGAAGATGCTGACCCAGACGCTGCGCCAGATGGAGCGCGACGGCCTGCTCACCCGCACCGTCCATCCGGTGGTGCCGCCCCGCGTCGACTATGCGCTGACGCCCCTAGGGAACAGTTTGAGCGCCGCCTTTTGCGGCGTCTGGGTCTGGGCGGAACGCCATCTGGAAGCGGTGGAAGATGCGCGCCGCCGCTTCGACGCGCGCGATTGAGCGATTTCCAATAGCGGGCTATCGCATCGGGCGTACGATCGGGAACACCCCTCCCCGTTCGGGCTGAGCCTGTCGAAGCCCATTCCTTTCTTGAAGAAAAGTACGGCCGTTCGAACAGGGTGAGCGGATAACAAGCGGTCCCAAATATATGCTGCTCTATTCCACCGGCACGAACGTCTCGCGCATCGGCGTCAGCGGGAAGGTCGGCACCTCCACCAGCACCGGCGCGCCCGGCACCCTGACGGGCGTGAAACCCGACGCAACTTCCCTGGGGGCCATCGGCGGCGGCGGCAAAGGGGTGGGCGACGCCACCACCGTCACCGTCCCGCCGAAGCGCGACTGCCATTCCGCCAGCCGCCGCAGATAGTCGGCATAGGCCGCGTAAAAATCCTGGAACGGCTTTTCCAGCGCGGTCAGCGCTTCGGGCGCATAGGCCAGCAACTGGTCGGACGGCATGGCCAATATCTTCGCGCCGACATCGATCGCCACCGGGCAAAAGCTTTTCGTCACCGGCGGCAGGGCGAAGAAATTATAGACGACGGTGTTCAGCAACTCCCGCGCCTTCAGCCCGCCCGTCCCATAGGCGGCCAGATAATTGCGGTCGACCGCCGCATTGGCCTCCCGCAGCGCCGCCTGATGCACATGCAATATCCGGTTATACTGGATGCGCGCCGGTTCGTTGACGCCATGGCAGGACAGGGCCGCCACGTTCAGCGCCATGCGCACATGCCAGAGCGCGGTATTGGCCGTAACGCCGCGATTGGGAGTCAGATAGCTGCCGTCCGTCGCGACCTCCGGAATGCTCATATCCTCCACCGCGCCCATGGGCGGCAGCGGCTTGATGGTCGGCACCACCGGCGGCGGCGGCGTGGGCGGCGCCTTTTCCGGGGTGGAACAGCCCGCGACCAGCGCGAGCGCGGTTACGGATGCAAGCTCGAAAAAACGGCGAACGACGGGTCGCAACGGCACCCCCGAAATCCTTTGATCATTGTTAGGACAGAACAAACTCATGGCAAAGCCATGCGTTCCTGACGAGCGCGCCGGGGTTCGACTCATCCGGTCCCGGATTCACCCTGTCCTGTTTTCAGGCGCGCCGCTCCAGCGCCACCGCCGCCTCGTCCATCAACTGGGCGATGATGTCGGCCACCGGCTCTTCCTTCGACACCATGCCGACCGACTGCCCGGCCATCAGCGAGCCGCCCTCGACATCGCCGTCGATCACGGCGCGGCGCAGCGCGCCCGCCCAATAATGTTCGATCTGCAACTGCGCCTCGCCCATGTCGACCGCCCCGCTGTCCAGCAGGTTGGCGACCTCCCGCTGCTTGGCGGTGAAGGCCTCCGTCCCGGCATTTTTCAGCGCGCGCACGGGAATGACCGGCAGGCGCGGGTCGATTTGCACGCTGGCGATGGCGTCGCGGGCGGAGGCGCGGAAAAAGGCCTTCTTGAAATTGGGATGGGCGATGCTCTCGGTCGCGCAGGCGAAGCGGGTGCCAAGCTGCACGCCCGCCGCGCCCATCTCCAGATAGCCCGCGATCAGCTCCCCGCGCCCGATGCCGCCCGCGACGAACACCGGCAACTGCGACGCCATCTCAGGCAGGATTTCCTGCGCGAGGACGCTGGTCGACACCGGGCCGATATGGCCGCCCGCCTCCATCCCCTCGATCACCAGCGCGTCGACGCCGGAACGGGCCAGCTTCTTCGCCAGCGCCAGCGCCGGGGCGAAGCAGATCAGCTTCGCGCCCTTCTCCTTGATCGCCTCTATGCTGCCCTTGGGCGGCAGGCCGCCTGCCAGCACCACATGGCCGACTTCATGTTTCGCGCAGACGTCGATCAGGTCGAAAAGCTGCGGATGCATGGTGATGAGGTTGACGCCGAAAGGCTTGCTCGTCAGCGCCTTGGTCGCCGCGATCTCCTTGTCGAGCAGGTCGGGCGTCATCGCCCCGCAGGCGATCACGCCGAAGCCGCCCGCGTTGGAGATCGCCGCGACCAGATGCCGCTCCGACACCCAACTCATCGCCCCGCACAGGATCGCGACCTCGCAACCCAGGAAATCGGTGCCGCGGGCCATCAGGGAAGCGAGTTTGGCGTTGGTCATGTTAAAGCCCTTAGAATCATAAAGCCCCTCCCCTTCAGGGGAGGGGTTGGGGTGGG
>NZ_ATDO01000135.1:0-21734 GCF_000445085.1 Sphingobium sp. HDIP04
CCCACCCCCGACCCCTCCCCTGAAGGGGAGGGAAGAAAAGGTCAAGCGACCGGCGCGTCCAGGCCATAGGCGGTATGCAGCACGCGCACCGCCAGTTCGGTCTCATCCTCGTCGATCAGCACCGACACCTTGATCTCGCTGGTCGAAATGGCGAGGATGTTGATCCCGCGATCGGCCAGCGCCTGGAACATGGCGGACGCCACGCCCGCATGGCTCTTCATGCCGACGCCGACCACCGACACCTTCGCCACCTTCGTGTCCGGGATGATCCGGTTGAAGCCGATCACATCCTTCTGCCCCTCCAGCACGTCCAGCGCGCGCGCCAGGTCCGCGCCCGGCACGGTGAAGGTCACGTCGGTCTCGCCCTTGTCGCGGCCGACATTCTGGATGATCATGTCGACGTTGATCGCCGCGTCCGCCAGCGGGCCGAAGATGTGCGCCACCGCGCCCGGACGGTCCGGCACGCGGGTCAGGGTGATCTTCGCCTCATTCTTGTCATGGGCGATGCCGGTGATGAGCTGACGTTCCATCTTGTCTTCCTTGAGCTTGGCTTCCAGTTCCTCCTCGCTGACGATCAGCGTGCCGGGGAGGTCGTCCTGCGTGGGATCGTCGAAGGAGGAAAGCACCTGCACGACCACGCCTTCCTTCATGGCGAGGCCGACCGAGCGGGTCTGGAGCACCTTCGCCCCGACCGAGGCCAGTTCCAGCATCTCCTCATAGGTGACGAGGTCCAGCTTGCGCGCCCGCGCCACGATGCGGGGGTCGGTGGTGTAGACGCCGTCGACGTCGGTATAGATGTCGCAGCGATCCGCCTTCACCGCCGCCGCCACGGCCACCGCCGACGTGTCGGACCCGCCCCGGCCCAATGTGGACACGCGGCCATCCTCCATCATGCCCTGGAAACCGGGGATCACCGCCACGGTGCCCGATCCCATCGACGCCAGCAGGTCGGCCGTGTCGATCTCCCCGATGCGCGCCTTGGCATGGGCTTCGTTGGTGCGGATCGGCAATTGCCAGCCCAGCCAGCTTCGCGCGTCTACGCCCATCGCCTTCAGCGTCATGGCCAGCAGGCCGCTCGTCACCTGCTCGCCGCTGGCGACGACGACGTCATATTCCGCCGGGTCGTAGAGCGGCGAGGCTTCCTTGCAGAAACCCACCAGCCGGTCCGTCTCGCCCGCCATGGCGGAAACGACGACGGCGACTTCATGGCCCTGCTCGACCACATGCTTGACGCGCGCGGCCACGTTGCGAATTCGCTCCATCCCCGCCATGGAGGTGCCGCCGAATTTCATCACGATGCGCGCCATTTGCCTGTCGAGCCTGCCTGCTGAAAAGAAATGAAATGCCCCATGGGGGCGCGAAAACGGCGCTCCTATTAGCAGCAGCGGCGAATATGGCAAGCAAAGTGGAAATATGGGAACCGCCCCTGCCCCCGATCATTGCCATGGAAGGGCAAGGATGGAGGACGCGATGGAAAGCAGCCTGTGGCTGATGGTGGTGGTTGGCGGGCCTATCCTGCTGGCGGTCGTGCTGATTTTCGTGACGCTCAGCAACCGCAGGCACCGGAATCCGGATGATCTGCGCCATACGGAGGAGGCAACGCGCGACCTTTACCGCCGCCTCGACAAGGAAGATGAGGGCCGCGATTTCGCGCAACCGGGCGGCGGCGCAAAAGGGCCGTAGCGCCAGCCCGCCGACGCTGGTAGCAGGACGATCATGGCGAACATCGTTTCCAGCACCATCGACCCCCGCGAGGCCGCGCATTTCGGCGGCATGGCCGCCGACTGGTGGGATCCCAAGGGCAGCAGCGCCATGCTGCACAAGCTGAACCCCGTGCGGCTGCGCTATATCCGCGACGCTATCGACCGGCACTGGCCGGGACATGAACGGAGCTTCCGTCCGCTCGCGGGCAGGCGGGCGCTGGATGTCGGCTGCGGCGCGGGACTGCTCTCCGAACCGCTGGCGCGCATGGGCGCGGCGCTGACGGCGCTGGATGCGGCGGAGGAGAATATCGCCGTGGCGCGCAGCCATGCGGAGCGGCAGGGCCTCGCCATCGACTATCGCGCCACGCCGGTGGAGCAGTTGGCGGAAAGCGGCTTCGACCTCGTCACCTCTATGGAGGTGATAGAGCATGTGGCGGACCCGGCCGCCTTCGTCGCCGCGCTGGCGGAAAAGCTGGCGCCCGGCGGCCTGCTGATCCTCTCCACGCCCAACCGCACGCCGCTGTCCCGGCTGGCCATGATCACCATCGGCGAAAGCATCGGCGGCATCCCCAAGGGCACGCATGACTGGCATAAATTCATCAATCCGGAGGAACTGACGAAGCTGCTGGAGGATGCGGGCCTGGAAGTCATCGACAGCGCCGGCATCAGCTTCACGCCCGGCAGGGGCTTCATCCTCTCGCCCAACCAGGCGATCGACTATCTGCTGACCGCCCGGCATCGTCAGGGGTAAAAGGCGATGGCGGCCGATCCCCGCATCGACGCCTATATTGCCAGACAGGCCGATTTCGCCCGCCCCATCCTCGCCCATCTGCGCGCCCTGATCCACGCCGCCTCGCCGGAAACTGGGCCGGAGATCGGGGAGACTATGAAATGGAGCATGCCCTTCTTCACCTATCGGGGGCAGAATCTCTGCAACATGGCGGGCTTCCGGCGGCATGTCGCCTTCGGCTTCTGGCATGACAAGATGGCGCGGGCCGACGCCAGCGATGAAGCCATGGGCCAGTTCGGCCGGATCGCCAGTCTGGAGGACCTGCCCGCCGACGCGGAACTGACGGCCTTGCTGGCCAAGGCCATGGCGCTGATCGACGCGGGCGACAAACCCCGCGCCGGGACCAGGGAGGCGCGCGCGCCGCTCCCGCTCCATCCCGCCTTCGCCGCCGCGATAGAGGCCGATCCCGCCGCCGCGGCGATCTGGGCAGGCTTCCCGCCCGGCAAGATCCGCGATTATTGCGAATGGATCAATGAGGCGAAGACCGACGCCACGCGCGACAAGCGCATCGCCCAGGCGGTCGAATGGATCGCGGAAGGAAAGGGCCGCAACTGGAAATATGAAAAGCGCTGAGCATTCACCGCCGCCCGTCATGCTGAACCAGCATGACGACGGGTCGACCGGCAAGCCGGAGCGGAAACGAAGGGAACGCGGCGGGGACTAAAAAAGCGTTCCGGGGCTGAACATCGCCCCCATGCCGCGCTTCCCCCAAAGGCGCGGCACCTCTCCCACTCTCAGCTTACGGGCTTCGCCACCGCCACCAGCGTCGGTTGCGCATCCGCCGCGGCGTCCTTCGTCGCCGCGCCGGCCGCACCGGACTGGGTCTTGAGGCTCGCCGCGGCCGACTGAAGCGCGACCGCGGCCGCCTCCAGCGCCGCCGCAGCGGATTGCGGCGTGACGGATTGCGGCGTGACGGGCGCTGCCGTCTCCGCCACTGCCGCCGCCGTTGTCGCCGGCGTCACCGGATCGCTTGCCGGAGCCGCCGCCGCAGCGGCCGTCACTTCACACACATCTCCGACCCCGGCCGGTTTTTCGGAGAAATTCCGGGCCAGCATCGGCAGTTCATTCGCACCGGCGTCGGTCGCCAGGCTCAACAGCGTGTCGGCCATCTGGCAGAAACCCGCCGTCTGGATGCCATCGCTATGACTATTGGCCAGTCTGGTTATGAAATCATCATAGGCACGCTGTCCGTCAGCTATGCCGTTTTCGCGCATGAAGCGCAGTTTCAACGCATTATTATATTTATCGGCATTTCCCATCTTCTCGTGGAATTTATCGTATTTCGCCGTGATCTCGCTATTGGTCGACCGGCATTTCAGCGATCCCAGCATCAACATGATCTGTAGATCCCTGACTCGCGCCGCTTCGACTTCATAGCCTTGCCAGCACCGTGCCTCCCCCGCGGACGCGGCGCCGCCGAAAAAGAGCGCGACAAAGCAACTGGCGGCACCCGCCGCCATCCTCAACCTGGACATGATGGACCTCGCAGAATCGACTGGACCCCGCAAATCCAACATTAACATTTTGCCATAAAAATGCCATTAATTATTTGTTGACAGTGACATTTATGACGCATCCGGAAGCATGGCGGAATTGCGTCCTTTCATCGATCTCCGGCGATCAAATGGGCATTTTCCGTTCGGTATTTCATGGCCGGCGAATTGGACAACCGATTTTGGGTGGAGAGCCGTCATTCCCCCTCCCGCAGGCGGGAGGGGGCTAGGGGGTGGGCCGGCGCGACATCAGCGTTGTTTTGCAACGGCTAAGAGTCTGTTTGGAAATGCGCGGAAGATCGCATTTCGAGGCGGCACCAGCCCTCTCCCCCACCCGGCCACCCATATGATACTGCCGTTGGGTGGCCGGGTGGGGGAGAGGGCTGGTGCCGCGGTGCGCCGAAAGGCGCATTTCCAAACAGAGCCGGAAGCTCCCCCGGATCAAGTCCGGGGTCGCGCCCACCCCTGGCCCCTCCCGCCTGCGGGAGGGGAATGTCTTGGATCGGCCACTTCCCGACATGTTCGAACTTGTCCACGCGACCCAGCGCAGTGAGGCCCATCGCATGTCTCCACCCGCCCCATTCGCGCGCCGAACCGGGCCTTGGCCAATGAACTCCCCGGCAGGCGGCGAGTTCTTCGGGAAAGGAGATGTGCGATGCCCGACACCGAAGAGATGATCCATGAGGATGGCCTGCCCGGCCATGAAAGCCGGCTGGAGCCCAAGCCCGAATGGGAACCACGCTATCCCGGCTCAGGCAGGCTGGCGGGAAAGGTGGCCATCGTCACCGGCGCCGACAGCGGGATCGGGCGGGCGGTGGCGGCGCTCTATGCCCGCGAAGGGGCCGACATCGCGATATTCTACCTGTGCGAACATGACGATGCGGAAAAGACCGCGGACATCGTCCGGGCGGAAGGGCGGCGGGCGCTGACCATCGCGGGCGACCTGGGCGACCGGGACTTCTGCCATCGCGCCGTGGCGCGGGTGGTGGAGGAATTCGGGCGGATCGACATACTCGTCAACAATGCGGGGGAGCAGCATCCCGACAGCGACATCACCGACATCAGCGAGGAACAGCTGCGCCGCACCTTCCAGACCAACATCTTCGCCATGTTCTTCCTGACCCAGGCGGTGCGCCCGCATCTGAAGCGCGGGGCGGCCATCGTCAACTGCACTTCCGTCACCATGTACCAGGGGTCGAAGGAACTGCTCGACTATTCCAGCACGAAGGGCGCGATCACCGCCTTCACCCGGTCGCTGTCGGAAAATCTGGTGGGGGACGGCATCCGGGTGAACGCCGTCGCGCCGGGGCCGATCTGGACGCCGCTCAACCCCAGCGGCGGGGCAAGCCCGGAGAAGCTGGAACATTTCGGGGAGAGCACGCCCATGGGCAGGCCCGGCCAGCCCAATGAGGTCGCCCCCTCCTTCCTCTTCCTGGCCTGCGACGACGCCAGCTACATGTCGGGCCAGGTGCTGCATCCCAATGGCGGCACCATCGTCAACGGCTAGGCAGCATGGACAAATCAAGCCTCGCCAGACTGAGTGATTCGGGTGGGGAGCGGACGTTTGATCCTCCCCATCGTTAGATGGGGAGGTGGCAGCGCGAAGCGCTGACGGAGGGGAAAATGCGCAGGTCGCGCCATTTCCCCTCCGTCAGCGCTTTCAGCGGCGTCGAAGAGCCTCTTCAGGCGCTCCGCGACCCCGTCCGGCTTTCGCCGCGAATGCCGGGCGGGGGCCAGGCCGCGGCCCGCCGGTTCAGGGTGACGATGGCGCTGTTCTCGCCCCAGGACTGGATCAGCGCGGGGATATTCTCCGACGGGGCGGGCCGGCCGAAATAGAAGCCCTGGGCATAGTCGCAGCCCATCTCCCGCAGCTTGATCGACTGGTCGGCTTCCTCCACCCCTTCGGCCACGACCTTCATGTTGAGCGCCCGGCCCAGCGTGACCAGCGCGGAAACGATGGCGCCGTCGCTTTCGCGCGCCGTCACCCCGCTGACGAAGGATCGATCGATCTTCAGCGTGCTGACCGGCAGCGACCGCAAATGGGAAAGAGAGGCGAAGCCCGTCCCGAAATCGTCCAGGGCCAGCGGGATGTTGCACATGTGCAGTTCGTCGATGGAACGGCGCACCGTATCCGACGCCGCGCCCAGGAACACGCCCTCTGTGATCTCGATCTCGATCGAATCGGGCGCGATCGAATAGCGGTCCATTGTCTCGATCAGCCGGCCGGCGAAGCGCTCCCGCCGCAATTCGGCCGACGACACGTTGATGGCGACATGCCCCACCGGCAAGCCGCGCGCGCGCCAGGCGGCCATGTCGGCGAACACCTGGCTGGTCATGGTCTGCCCGATCATGTCGGCCACGTCATGATCGTCGAACGCGGCATAGATCTCCGCCGGCGATCGGATGGTGCCGCAACTGTCGCGCCACCGCAGCAGCGCCTCGAACCCGACCAGCTCGCCGGTCTGCAACGACACCTTGGGCTGGTAATAGCTGATGATCGTGCCGTCGCGCACGGCGGTCCGCGCCCGGTTGATCATGGCCACGCGTTCCTGCATGTCCTCCAGCAGCGACTGCTCGAACATCTGCATCCGCCCGCGCCCCAGCGACTTGGCGCGATAGAGCGCCAGGTCGGCATGGCGCAGCAGTTCCGTCGCCACGCGCCCGTCTTCGGGGAAGGCCGCCACGCCGATGCTGACCCCGCATTCGAGCGATCGCCCGGCGGCGAACAGCGTCTCCCTGATGGTGAGGACGCGATTGGCCAGGTCGGCAAGCTGCTGCCGGCTTTCGACATTCTCGATCAATATGGCGAATTCGTCGCCGCCCAGCCGCGCCACCACGCCGCCTCCGGCGAAGATGTCCTTCAGGCGAGAGGCAAAGCTTTTCAGCAGATCGTCGCCGGCATGATGGCCCATCAGGTCGTTGACGTCCTTGAAATTGTCGATGTCCAGCAGGAACACACCGACCTTCCTGAATTCGGTCAGCGCCTTGGCCAGCGCCTTGTCCAGGCAGGCGTTGAACATCGCCCGGTTGGGCAGCTCGGTCAGCGAGTCATGCTCGGCGTTCCAGCGCATCTGCTCCTCGATCAGCACGCTTTCATGGATGTCCTCGGTATAGCCGTACCAGCGGATGATCCGGCCTTCCTCGTCCCGCCGGGGATAGGCCTGCGCCCGCATCCAGCGATACTGGTCGTTGACCATCAGCCGCACCCGCACGTCGAAGGGTTCGCCGGTGGCATGGGACTGGGCGACGCGCCGGGTCACCGGCTCGATGTCGTCGGGATGGGTGGCCGAAAGCCAGCCCGACCCTTCCGCCTCGTCGCGTTCAAGGCCGGAACTTTCCAGCCACCGATCGGTGAAGTCGATGATCCGGCCTTCCGCATCGGCAATCCAGGGAAGTTGCGGATTATATTCGACGATCAGCCGCAGATTTTCCATGCTGCGCCGGAGCAGCTCGATTTCCGCATGCTCGCTGGTGACGTCGATCGCCACCAGTTCGAAAACCGTCCGGTCCAGCGGCGCGGACCGTGCCCGCGCAAGAATGCGAACATTCCTCAGCTCGCCGAAATCGCCTTTCAGCGTCAGCGTCGTTTCGGCTTCCCGCTCCTTGCGAACGGCGCGGACGAACTGAAAGATCGGCTTGCGGAATATGCCGCACACCCCGCGCAGCCAGTGGAAAAATTGCTGGGATTCCCGAAGGCCAAAGCGATGCGCGGCGGCAGGATCGGGATGGAGCCGGCCATCGCCGTCCACCGCGCACCGCAAAACGCCAGCCGACGCCAGTATCTGCTGGTCGCCATCCATCGGGTCCTGCCTGTCTTCCCACTCATCAGGTGACCGCGATGAAATCTGGTCCGCCATTCTACTCCCGCAATTCCGACGCCGATCGCGCTACGAATGATTCACCATCCGCTGGCTAAGATTTGATTAATGGCCCGCCCTTGGGGACCACCGCCCAGCATGCTCAAAATGTCGACGAAAGGCTGACGCCATAGGTGCGCGGGGCGCCGTAGGCCGCCGTGCGGAATACGCCCAATCCGGATCGATCGTCGGCATAGGTCTTGTAAATCTCGTCGGTCAGGTTCCTGACCCAGGCGGCGATGTCCCATTTGCCGCGGCGCAGGCCCAGGCGCAGGTTGACCAGGGTCCGCGGACCGGATTTGAAACCGTCGGAATTGGTCGGTTCGAAATAGACGGTGGAGCGGTGATCCATGTCGGCCCGGGCGAAAATCGTTCCGAAAGCCACGGGAACCTCGTAACTGACAGCGCCATAGCCGGAAAAATGCGGCGCCAGCACCAGGTCGTTGCCCGCGCAGTCCATGCTGCCGCCGCCCACCGACGCGGGCACGCCGCAATTGTCGAACCGCGCATAATGCGCGTCCAGAATGGCGGCATTGCCTTCGATCCGCAGAGCGGGAGAGAGTTGCAGAAACACCTCGCCTTCGACGCCCTGGATCCGGGCGCGGCCGGCATTGGTCAGCGCCAGTCCGTTGCCCAGCACCTGCGACACCTGCAGCCGGTCATAATCGGTATGGAACGCGGCCAGGTTCAAGCGCAACCGCTTGTCGAACGTCAACGCCTTGACGCCGACCTCATAGCTGGTCGCCTTTTCCGGACTGGCGGTCAGGCCGCTGAGGGAAGAGGCGATGTCGACATTATATGCCGCGCTCTTGAAACCCCTGGAAACGCGCGCATAGACATTGGTGTTGGACACGATCTCGTAGGAGAGGCTGGCGCTCGGCGACAGATCGTTGTCCGTCGAATGCCCGTCGAAGGTCAATGCAGGAAAGCCCAGCAGCGGGAATATGCCCGAAACGTCATTCTGCACGAAATGGGCACGCTTCTTCTCTCGCGTGTAGCGCAGGCCCGCCGACAGGGAGAGGCGGTCGCTCAATTGATAATCGAGCCGCCCGAACAACGCGCCGCTCCGGGTCTTCACCCGGCCGCGCGTGGTCAGCGTGGGTTCGCCCGGAATGCCCGTGTCCGCGCCCAATCCAAGCCCGCGGTCGGTGCGCACCATCTGATCGAAATAATAGGCGCCCGCCAGATAGCGCAGCTTCCCCATTCCGCCGGCCAGCCGCAATTCCTGACTGAAGAAATGCGAATCGTCGCTGAAATTGTCAGCGGCAACGAAGTCTACCTGCTCCTGATCGTCGTCCAGCGACGCATCATAGGATGAATCCCGATAGGCGGTGATGGATGTCAGCGAAACCGTGTCGGACGTCCATTCGCCGGTCAGCGAAATCCCCTGGCTGTCGCGGTGCAGCCGGTTGGGCCGATTGTTGTTGACATGCAGCGGCTGTCTGGAGGGGAAATCCGCGGGATAGCCCGCCAACGCATCCGCCTGGAAAAAGGCCGGAACGCCCCGGTCGCGCAGGCCGTCCCAGCGTGCGATGAACGACAGTTGGTCGGTCGGCGCGAACTTGGCCGACAGGCGCCAGGTCAGCAGGTCGGTCGATCCCGCATCCTCGCCGCCGGACAGGTGCCGGTAAAAGCCGTCCTGCCGAGCATAGGCGATGGCCCCGCGCACGGAAAGCCGGTCGTTGAGGCGCGTGCCCAGCACCGCCTCGCCCCGGCGATAATCATAATTGCCGGCATCCAACCGAACCGACAGGCCGGGATCGGCGTCGGGCTGCCTGGTCTGGACATTGATCACGCCGGCAATGGTGTTCTTGCCATATTCGGTTCCCTGCGGGCCGCGCGCGATCTCCACCCGATCGATGTCCAGCAGGTGCTGGACGAAATTTTCCGGCCGGCCGACATACACCCCGTCGACATAGATGCCGACGCCAGTTTCCAGCCCGATATTGCGGACGAGCGTGGAAATGCCGCGAATGGATATCTGCCCCTGCAACTGGCCGGCGATGCCGCCGCTGATGTCGACATTGGGCGCGATCCGGGTCAGATCGGTGATGCTCTGCAGGCCGGCCGCGACAATCGTGTCGCCGGAAACGCTGGTGACGGCGACCGGCGCCTTCAGCAGCGGTTCCGACACCTTGCGGGCCGTCACCATGATGTCGGCCTGAGGCTCCACCTGCGCCCGCGCCACGCCGGAAGACGCCATTCCAAACAGCGCCGAAGCCAGCAGCATCCGCTTCCAACGCCGTTTACAACCCCTGTGATACATGACCCGTGATTTCCGTTATATTTTTGGATATCCCTCCCTTTACTCGCGCTTGGTAAACTGCTGGTTAAACGCGTTCTGCGTACTTCTCCGGATCGGACGAGGCCCCGGCGGCGTTCAATAGGATGTCAGTTCGACCTCCATGTGCCGGAAACCATTGACGAAATTGGCGTGAACGCGGCGCACTTCGCCCGCCACGTTCACCTGCAGACGCCGCTTCATCAGTTCCTCCAGAAGGATGCGAAGCTGCAATTCCGCCAGGCGGGCGCCGACGCAGCGATGAATCCCGTGCCCGAACGAAAGATGGCGCCGGGCATTGGCGCGCGACAGGTCCAGGCGGTCGGCATCGGCAAAGACGGCTTCGTCGCGATTGGCCGAGATATACCACAGGGCCAGCTTGTCGCCCGCCGCGATCCTCTGCCCCGCAAGCTCGCAATCCGCGGTGGCCGTGCGGCGCATGTGGGCGATCGGCGTGTGCCAGCGGATGATTTCCTGGACGGCATTGGACAACAGGCTCTCATCCGCGATCAGCTTCGCCCGCTCGTCGGGGAATTGGTCGAGCGCGAAGATGGCGGCCGACATGCTGGTGCGGGTGGTGTCATTGCCGCCGACGATCAGCAGGGCGAGATTGCCGATGAATTCCATCGGCCCCATTTCCGACATGCTGTCGCTGCGGATCATCATCGCCAGCAGGTCGTTGCCGTCCGGACCGGCCCGCCGCTGTTCCCACAGCAGATGGAAATAGGTCGCCATTTCGGTCAGCATTTCCCGTCGGACCTGGAACAGTTCGGGAATGCGCGCCGCCTCCATATGCCCGGCCCAATCGGACCAGAAGGTCAGAAGACGCCGGTCCTCCCATGGGAAGCCCAGGATCGTCGCCAGCATGCTGGTGGCCAGTTCGATCGACACCTTCTCCACCCAATCGAAACGGCTGCCCACCGGCAGGCTGTCCAGCACCGCCGCCGTATGCCCGCGCAGCTTCACCGCGAGTTCGGCGATATGCGCGGGGGTGAAGGCCGGCGCCACGGTCTTGCGCTGAACGCTGTGTTCGGGTTCATCCATGGCGATGAACATGGGAAGCTGGAATTCCTCCCCCGGTTCGGGGTCGGCAATGGTGATGCCGCCATATTTCCAGGAAGAGGAGAAGAGGTCGGGCTTTCCTTCCACTTCGGTGATCAGCGCGTGGGAACAGACGTTCCAGTAATCGCCATTGGCCGTCCCTTCCACCCGGTTCAGCGGCGCGGACTGACGCATCTGGCGGAACAGCGGTTCCCAGCTCGCCTGCGAATAGAGTTCCGGGCGGCTCGTATCGCCAGGGATGACGGGTGCGCGCTCCCCCTCTCCATGCATGGCCAGCCATTCATCGACCGCATTGTCCGCGGAAGGTTCGGTTCGGTAGGTCGGCAGCATGTTGTCCTCGTCATGGATGTTCCGTCGGCAGCCGACCTTTTGCCTTTCCCTCTTCATGTCAAGCGCCAGTTGCCCGACGGCGCGCCCTGGGCCCGTTCCACCGCAAACAGGAAGCGGGCGGCAGGGAGGCAGGCTTAACCCGCTTTTAAGACCTGACGCGGCATGACGGCAGGCATATGCCGCGTGAGGAACCATGAGCGAATATATCCCCAGCACCCAGCTTCGCGCCGGAAGTTCGACCACCGCGGCCGACTTCATCGCGGGGATCGACGACACGCTCGGCATCGACAGCCTCGTGACGCGCTTCAGCCAGGCGCTGGGCCTCCAGGCGGCGAGCCATGCCTGCTACGCTGTCGGCGATGGGGAACGGCGCTTCCTGTTCGGCGAGACCGGCTGGTGCGGCCCGGTCGCGCGGCCGGAAGTCCTGCCGCAGATCTGCTTTCCGATCATCGGCTGGGACGAACGGTCCTATGAGGTGGAGATCCGCCTGATCAGCATGCTCGAAAGCCCGGAGGAACGCGCAAACCTGCACGCCATGGCGACGCTCTACCTCTGCCGGGGCATCGCCCTGCTCGATGCGCGGGACGATCTGACCGCCTCTTCCCTGACGGAGACGGAGCAGTTCTGCCTCGACCAGCGGCAGGCCGGATTGTGCGACCTCGACATTGCCGATGCGCTCGACCGATCCGTCCAGGCGGTGAAGGTGCATGTCCAGCGCGCCCGGCGGAAGCAGGCCGCCTGAGCGCCCTGCATCGAGGGTTCCCTTACGGCGCGCACGGCCTTTCGCGCTGCAACTTTCCGATGACCTGCCCCGTATAATATGTTACAGGCGCTGCCGCTGCATGCGGGGGGCGAACGGATTTGATTCATCTGATTTCGAAGAACAATTCCGCACTTTACCAGGACGAGATCAGAGATTTGCACCAAGTCCGCGCGGAGGTGTTCGTCAACCAGCTCGGCTGGGATCTCAGGGTCAGGGACGGGTTGGAACATGACGAATATGATGATGCGCGCGCGAGCAACATCATCGGCTTTTCGACCGAGAACCGGGTCGTCATGGGGCTGCGTTTCCGCCCCACGGACGACTGTTCGATGCTGCTCGACCATTTTTCGCATGTCCTGCCGGCCGGCATCCGTCCCATCGACGACGGGCGCACCTGGGAACTGAGCCGGGGATTCTGCATTGAGCGGGGCATGCGCCGCCACAATCTGCGACGGAAGGCCGCGTGCATGATCGCGCCGCTGGAACTGGCCTATGAGGCGGGGATCGACCGTTGCGTGGGCTTCACCGACGTCCGCATGCTCAGCTTCTGCTACGGCGTCGGCTGGAAACTGACCCTGCTCGGTTCCGCCATGGACTATGGCCAGGGGGAGGCCGTCGCCTATGAGGTGGAGGTGTCGCAGGCCGCGCTGGACGAGATGCGTCAGATGTGGGGCCTGCCCAGTCCTTCGCACGTCACCGTCGACCGGCTTCTTCCAGGGGAGGAGAATGCGCACGTCGCCGCGGCCCGGCTGGCGCGGGAGCATCCGGAACTGCAAAAGATCGCCGCCCAGCCGGAGATCGGTTCCGCCACGCACCCGTCCGCCACCACAGGGGCGGACGTCTATTATGGCAGATTCGGGACAACTCGTTCGGCTTCAGGGGGACATTGATGAATTCCGACCTTATTCGACAGGCATCGGCAGGGGAAATCGAAAGCTGGATCATTGCCCGCATCGCGGAAATCGTGAACGTGGCGCCCGTCGCCGTCTCGCCCGATGCGCCGTTCGACAGTTTCGGGATCGATTCGGCCAAGGCGATCTCGCTGATGGTGGAGCTGGAGAATTGGCTCAACCTGCCCGACGAACTGCCGCTGGAACTGCTGTTCGAGGCGGAGGCGATCCGCGACGCGGCGGCGGGCATCGCCGCGGCGGTCAGCGACATGGCGGCGCAGCAGGGCGGCGTCCAGCCATGATCCAGGACGAACAGATCGAATTTGGCGGCTCGGCCGCCGCCATCCGCCACCATTATGATGTCGGCAACGACTTCTATTCGGCATGGCTCGACCCCAGCATGACCTATTCCAGCGCGATGTGGGACGGCCTGCCCAAGGACGCCCCGCTGGAGGAGGCGCAGCAGCGCAAGCTCGACTATCATGCGCAATCGGTCGGCGCGGGCGAAGGCATGCGGATATTGGACGTCGGCTGCGGCTGGGGCGGCATGATGCGCAACCTGCGGCGAACGCATGGCGTCGCCGAATGCGTCGGCCTGACGCTGAGCGAGGAACAGCTCGCCTATATCCGGCAACTGGGCGATCCCGGCATCGGCGCCGTCCTCTCCAACTGGCACGACTATCGTCCCGACAGGCCGTTCGACGCGATCATCTCCGTCGGCGCGTTCGAACATTTCGCCCATCCGCAGCAGAGCGTGGAGGAACGCCGCGGCGTCTATCGCGAATTCTTCCAGGCCTGCCGCGACTGGATGGCGGGCAAGGGCCGCCTGTCGCTCCAGACCATCGCCTATGGCAGGATGTCGCCGGAGGACGCCAATCCCTTCATCGCGAACGAGATCTTCCCGGCGGCGGAACTGCCGACGCTGGAGGACATCGTGGTCGCGTCCAAGGGCCTGTTCCGCATCGAGCGGCTGCGCGACGACGGGCTGGACTATGCGCGCACCTGCGAGATGTGGAGCAACCGGCTGCGCGGCGCGGTGCGCGGCGGGGTGGTCGATCCGGCGATCCATCCGGTCGAGAAATATTCCCGCTATCTGCGCATGTCGGCCGCCGGTTTCCGCATGCGGAAGATCGGCCTGCTTCGGATAGCCTTCGCGACGGAATGACCAGGGCATTTTCCGGTTGACCGTCGAGGGTCAATGACGGGAAAATCGCGGCATCAAAAAGACAGGGCGTTTTCCGCTCCATGTGAAAACGCTCTAAAAGCATCGGGTTCGCAGAAAAAAGATGCAGATGGACTTCAGCCGGTCGATCGTCGACATCGTCCTCGACCATGGAAACAGCGATCCGGATCGCCCGGCGCTGATATTCGACCAGGGCGACGGCCCGCAGAGCAGCCTGACCTATGCGGAGGCGGCGGCGCGGGTCAGGCAGCTTGCCGGCGCGCTGGAGGCGCGGGGGTTGGCGGCACGGGGGTTGGCGGCACGGGGGTTGGCGGCCGAGGGGCAGGCCGGTCCAAGGGTCGCCCTCCTCTTCTCGGCGGGCACCGACTTCGCGCTCGCGCTGCTCGCCTGCCTCGCGGTCGGCGGCGTCGCCATTCCGCTCGCCCCGGTCGGTCGGCGCAAGGCGCGGCTTCAGAACATCCTGAACATGCTGGGCGACATCCGGCCCGACTGCATCCTGCTGGACGACGGCATGGCGGGCCTGTTCGGGCAGGAACTGTCCGCCGCCCTGTCCGCCGGCCCGGTGCGCTATCTGGAATTTGCCGCGCTCGCGGCGGAATCGCACGCCTTCTCGCCGCTGGCGCTCGCGCCCGAGCGGCTCGCCGTGCTCCAGTTCACCTCCGGCACCACCTCGAACCCGAAGGGGGTGATGATCAGCCATGGCAACATCATCGCCAATGAGACGATGATCCGCGCCGCCTTCGGCCACGACCGCGATTCCCATTTCGTCGGCTGGGTGCCGCATTATCACGACCAGGGGCTGTTCGGTAACATCCTGCAACCGCTGTTCCTGGGCTCGACCTGCGTGATCACCTCGCCCGCCGCGTTCATCAACAGGCCGATGTCCTGGCTGCAACTCATCTCCCGCCATCGCGCGCATACCAGCGGCGGCCCCAATTTCGGCTACGACCTCTGCGTCGACTACGCCACGCGGCGGGGCATGCCGGACGACCTGGACCTGTCGGGCTGGCGCGTGGCGTTCAACGGGGCGGAGCGGGTGCGGCCCGCCACGCTCGACCGCTTTGCCGAATGCTTCGCCGATGCGGGCTTCGACAGGCGCGCCTTCCTGCCCTGCTACGGCCTGGCCGAATCCACCCTCGTGACCATCGCGGTCCCGCCGCGGAGCGACCCCATCGTCAAAAGCTATGACAGCCGCGCCCTGGCCGCCGGACGGGCGGAGGAAAGCGCCGGCGGCGACGCCGTGCTGGACCTCGCCTGCTGCGGCCCGGCCATGGCGGGGGGAGAGGCGCGGATCGTCGATCCCGAAACCGGCGATCCGCTGCCCGACGGCGCGGTGGGCGAAATCTGGCTGCGCGGCCCGCACATCACCGCCGGCTATGTCGACAATCCCGCCGCGACGCAGGCGAGCTTCGGCCGGCTGGACGAAGGCGGCCCGTTCCTGCGGACCGGCGACCTCGGCTTTTCCACGGCGGACGGATTTTACATCGTCAGCCGCCTCAAGGACGTGATCATCGTGCGCGGCCGCAACCATGCGCCCAGCGATGTGGAGCAGATCTGGTCGGAACTGTCCGGAACGGTCGGCCAGGCCAGCGCCGCCGCCGTGGAGATCGAGGTGGGCGACACGCAGCATATCGTCCTGATCGCGGAGATGAAGCGGGACGAGGCCCGGTCCCTGTCCGAAGAGAAGCTCCAGGACATCGCCGCCCGGCTGCGCGCCCTGGCCATGGAGCGGCTGGAACTGGCGATCACCGATCTGGCGATGGTGCCCGCCAGCGCCATCCCCCGGACGACCAGCGGCAAGGTGCAGCGCAAGCAGGCGGGCAGGATGCTGATGGACGGGGAACTCACCGTCCTGGGCATGGCGGGGCCGCTCGCCCAGGCGTTCGGGCCGTCCGGGCAGGGGATGTCCGCCGCCCGCTAGGCTGTATCGACATTCAGAAGATGGCGAGCCGAAAATGGCCGCCAGGGCTGAATGTCGATACAGCCTAAAGGTCCATGCGCGAAAAAGCGGACTCATTCCTTGAAGCCCCGGCCCGGCAGGCGTAAATTGCGCTGGA
The DNA here is from genome assembly GCF_000445085.1 of Sphingobium sp. HDIP04. NCBI lineage: Bacteria > Pseudomonadati > Pseudomonadota > Alphaproteobacteria > Sphingomonadales > Sphingobiaceae > Sphingobium > Sphingobium sp. HDIP04. Next base: position 16,410 of record NZ_ATDO01000135.1, read on the forward strand.
CCGGGCGGCCACGGCCCGCAGCGAAGAGGATGAGCCGATGACTGGCATGTCGCCGAGCCGCCGGAGCGGCTCATGGATCGCCGCCATCCCCCTGATGCTGGCCGCCGCTGGTCCCGCCGCCCTCGCCCAATCGACGATCCTTCCCGAAGGCATGGCGATCCAACTGGAGACGCGCCAGGACATCTCCTCCAAGTCCGCCCGCGTCGGCGACAGGATCGAACTGGCGGTGGCCAGGCCCGTGACCATCGGCGGCGTGACGCTCATCCCCGCCGGCAGCCCGGCGGTGGGGGAGGTCAGCCGGGTCAGGGACAATGGCCTGCTCGGCCGTTCCGGCAAGCTCGACATCAAGGTCAGCACCGTCAGGACGGGGGGAATGGACGTGCCGGTGCGCGGCCAGCGCAATTCCCAGGGCAAGTCCGGCACCCTGGGCGCGGTCGGCGCGGGCATCGTCTTCCTGCCGCTGGCGGTCATCGTGCGCGGAAAGGACGTCAAGCTGCCCGCCGGCACGCTGTTCGAGGTCTATGTCGACAGGGAGGTTTCCCTGGGGCCTGCCGCTCCGCCCCAACCCGCCGTCGCCGCCCCGCCCGAAGGCCGGGAAGCGCCCGGCGGCATCAGGACGGTCGATCCCAACCAAGCGCTCGGTTCCTGAGGCGAAGGCTCGCCGCTCATGAGGATGGAGACATCGTCCCCCCATCTCACCACGTTCTCCTGCGCAGGCACGCGAATGAGACGCGTGGCTGGTGAGAGCCCAGTCCCGCCCTTGCATGACCGCGCAACTTCAAAAACTGGACTCCCGCCTGCGCAGAAGCAAGCGCCCCCCTCCCCGGAAACAGCGTCCGGATCAGGCCGCCTGCGCCCGCGCCGCGGCTATGCAGGCCTGCAAATGATTTTGCCGGAACGGCTTTGACAGGCGCGTGATGTCGGGCGCGATCAGGTCCACCCCCTCATAGCCCGATATGATCAGCAGCGCGATCTGCGGATGATCGGCCCTCAGGCGCAGCGCCAGTTCCACCCCCGTCATGCCCGGCATGATATGGTCGGTGATCAATATGTCGGGCCGGTCGCCCGATTCGATCATGCCGAGCGCGCGTTCCGCCCGGTCGGTGTCGACCACCTCATAGCCCATTTCGACCAGCATTTCCCGCGTGCTGTTCCGGACGAGGTCGTTGTCGTCCACCAGCAACACCCTGCCCGAACGCGCCTTCGCCCCTTCCTCGACGACGGGGGGATCGGGTCTCTCGGCGGGCGTCCGCTCGACCGGCAGCCACAGCCGCACGCTGGTGCCCTGCCCCACGACGCTGTCGATCTCCACCGTGCCACCAAGCTGCGCGGCAAGGCCGTGGACCATGGAAAGGCCCAGCCCCGTGCCATGGCCGGACGGCTTGGTCGTGAAGAAGGGTTCCATCGCCGCCGCCCTGACCGCCGGGGTCATGCCGGTGCCCGTGTCGCTGACGGTCAGGCAGACATAGCGGCCCGGCGCCAGCACGGAGGGCAGGCGGCTCTGCCGCGCCTCCGCCCGGATGCTGAGCGCGCCGCCGTCGGGCATGGCGTCGCGGCCGTTGACGGCCAGGTTGAGCAGCGCCACCTCCAACTGATGGGCATCGGCCCGCACCGGGGGCAGCAGCGGCTGGAGGTCGACCGACAGCGCGATCCGCGGCCCCAGCGTGCTGGCCAGCAAGGCCCCCATTCCGCCCAGCAGGTCCGGCAGGTCCACCGCCTTTGCGGTCAGCGGCTGCCGGCGGGCGAAGGTCAGGAGCCGCTGCACCAGCGTCTGGGCGCTCTCCGCCGCCTGCATCGCGATGGTCGCATGCCGCTCGATCGATTCCGGCGTCCGCTTGCCCGACAGGATCAGGTCCAGCCCGCCGACGATCGGCATCAGCAGATTGTTGAAATCATGGGCGACATGGCCGGTCAACTGGCCCAGCATGTCCAGCTTCTGGACCTGGCGCAGGCTGTCCTGCGACCGTTCCAGTTCCGCGGTCCGTTCCCGGACGCGGCGTTCGAGCTGTTCGTTCAGCGCTTCGAGCGACGCGAACAACCGCCCGTTTTCCAGCGCGGTGGACGCGGCGCGGGCCAGCGCCTCCAGCAGCGCGATCTCATTGTCGGTGGGCTGCGCGAATTCGGACCAATAGGCGCCCAGCGCGGCAATGGGTTCGACGCCGCCAATCGGCACCATCACCATCGACCGCACGAAGGTGGTGCGATAGGCCTCCACCGGCACGCGTTCATCGTCGAACACGTCGGGGATCACCGCCGTGCGATTATTCTCCATCGCCCAGCCGGACACGCAGCTCGATGCGGGAAAGCGCTGCCCCGCCCAGAGCGGCTCCATCGAATCTTCCGCGATATAATGGCACTGGTCCTCGTCGCGCAGGACGACCGCGATGCCGTCCGCCCCCACGGCCCGCCGCGCAAAGGCCCGCAGGACATGGGTGATCGCCTCCAGGGACCGGGCGCCGGCCAGCGCTTCCATGGCTTCGGTGGCTATGCTCCACCGGGCCGCCAGCGCCTTCTGCTCGGCGCCCCGTTCGCTTGCCAGTTTCCTGTCCATAGACAACCTTCTGCATCGGAACCGCGCAGCTTTCTATCATTGGACCGGGTCTATCACAAAGCGATTATGATCAACGGCTTAGGCTGTATCGACATTCAGCCCTGGCGGCCTGCCTTTCCGCGAGCGGCCACAAACCGTCTCTGAACCCCGCCGCGCAAGGGGAAGACGGGCCTCCTCTCCCGCCATATCCTGCTTCCTTTATCCAGCCCTGCCCCTTATCAGTTCCTCGACGATGGCCGGCTCGGCCAGGGTCGATATGTCCCCCAGCGCCTGTGCCGAAACCTCGCCCTCCGCGATCTTGCGCAGGATGCGGCGCATGATCTTGCCGGAGCGCGTCTTGGGCAGGCCCGGCGCGAACTGGATGACGTCGGGCGTCGCGATCGGCCCGATTTCGCCGCGCACCCATTTGACCAGCGCCTGGCGCAGTTCGTCGCTCGCTTCCTCGCCGCTGTTCAGCGTCACATAGGCGTAGATGCCCTGCCCCTTGATGTCGTGCGGGAAGCCCACCACCGCCGCCTCCGCCACCGCCTCATGCAGCACCAGCGCGCTTTCGACCTCCGCCGTGCCCATGCGGTGGCCCGACACGTTGATGACGTCGTCGACGCGGCCGGTGATCCAATAGTCCCCGTCCGCGTCGCGCCGGCAGCCGTCGCCGGTGAAGTACAGCCCCGGATAGGTCGTGAAATAGGTCTGGAAGAAGCGCTCATGATCGCCCCACACCGTCCGCGCCTGCCCCGGCCAGCTTCTCGCGATGCAGAGATTGCCCTCGCCTTCGCCCTCCACGGCGACGCCGTTGCCGTCGACCAGCAACGGCTCCACCCCGAAAAAGGGCTTGGTCGCCGCGCCCGGCTTCAGGTCCGTCGCGCCCGGCAGCGGCGTGATCATGTGGCCGCCCGTCTCCGTCTGCCACCACGTATCTATGATCGGGCAGCGCCCCTCGCCCACCACCTCATGATACCAGCGCCAGGCTTCGGGATTGATCGGCTCCCCCACCGTGCCCATCAGCCGCAGCGAGGCGCGGCTGGTGCGGGTGACATGATCGTCCCCCTCCTTCATCAGCGACCGCAGCGCCGTCGGCGCGGTGTAGAGCGTCGTCACGCGATGCCGGTCGACCACTTCCCAGATGCGGCTGGGCGTCGGCCAGTTCGGCACCCCCTCGAACATCAGCGTGGTGCCGCCATTGGCCAGCGGCCCATAGACGATATAGCTGTGGCCCGTGACCCAGCCGACATCGGCGGAGGACCAGAAGACTTCGCCCGGCCGATGGTCGAAGGCAAGGTCGAAGGTCATCGCCGCCCAGAGCAGATAGCCGCCGGTCGAATGCAGCACGCCCTTGGGCTTGCCCGTCGATCCGGAGGTGTAGAGCAGGAACAGCGGGTCTTCCGCCGCCATCGCCTCCGCCGGGCAATCGGCGGAAACGGCAGCGGCCAGTTCGTCATAATAGGCGTCCCGCGCGGGGTCCATCGCGACGTCCCCGCCCGTCGCCCGGACGACGATCACGCGCTTCAGGACCGGCGCCAGCGCCGCCGCCGCATCGACATTGCGCTTCAGCGGCACGGTCCTGCCGCCGCGCCGCCCCTCATCGGCGGTGATGACGATGCGGCTGTCGCAATCGGTGATCCGTCCCGCCAGCGCCTCGGGCGAAAAGCCGCCGAACACCACCGAATGGATCGCCCCGACGCGGGCGCAGGCGAGCATGGCGAAGGCGGCTTCGGGGATCATCGGCAGGTAGAGCGTCACCCGGTCCCCGCGCCCCACGCCAGCGCGCTTCAGCACATTGGCGAAGCGGCACACCTCTTCATGCAACTGCCGATAGGTGAAGCGCCGCGCCGGTTCCTCCGGGTCGTCCGGTTCCCAGACGATCGCCGCCTGGTTCCCGCGCTCGGCCAGATGCCGGTCGATGCAATTGGCCGACGCGTTCAGCATGCCGTCGCTGAACCAGCTTATGCCGAAATCCCCTTCGGCAAAGCTGCTCTCGTCGGCGCGCGTGGGTTCGCGCAGCCAGTCGAGCCGCTTCGCCTGCTCCAGCCAATAGGCGTCGGCGTCATCCAGCGATCGGCGATAGCCCGCGGCATAGGCGGCGGCATCGACCTTCGCCTCCGCCGACCAGGCCGGCGGCACGGGATAGACATGGGGGGCCGTGGTCAGCATCGGCGGATCTCACTTCACCTTGGCGAGCGCGGCGGTCATCCGCTTGGCGGCGAAGGGCGGCAGCTTCACCGCCCTGGCGGCGGCGAGGTCCGCCGGGGCGACCTTGCCCACCTGCACCAGCGCGACCATGCCCATCGAATAATGCGGCATGCACTTGATGCCGTAGAGGCCGGGCTTGGTGACGGTCAGCACCGCCTCCTTGTTCATTGCGCCCTTCATCGGGGTCGCGCCGGTCGGCAGCATGGTCGCCATGGTTTCGGCATTATGGCTGGGATGGGTCGGCTGGAAACGGATGGTGTCGCCCACCGCCGCCTTCACGAAGGACGGCTCGAACACCATGGCGCCCTCCGCGCCCTGGTTCTTCATGTGGACGATGATCTCCCTGGCCTGCGCCGAAAGCGGCGCCAGCGTCAGGAGCGCGGCGGCGGCAAGGCCGCCCAGGGTGATGCGAATCTCGGTCAAGGCTCTCTCCCATGCAAACATGCTTGGGCGAGAGATGACGCAGCGCGGCGGACCCCCGCAATGGGCCATTGGTCCTAGGATGCGTGGGCAAATGCAGGACTCGCCCGACTGGGTGATTTGGGGGGTTCCCGCCATTCCCCCTCCCGCAGGCGGGAGGGGGC